>JAUWJE010000212.1 GCA_030607835.1 Candidatus Fermentibacterota bacterium
ACAACCGATACAAGTCTTCCACCAAGGTCATACACTCCTAAACGAACATCACAACCAATCGGCAAAAAGACAGAAAAAGCAAAACTGCCAGTACCAGGGTTTGGAGAGACAGAAAGGCCGGGCATCCCGGCCATCCCGATAGAGCCCTCTTCAATACCTACGAGAGTGTATTTCACATACATCGCGTAATCCGGCCCCGGAGAAGTGGCAATGGCAATCTCGCAATCACTCCCCATATAGAACTCATTGTAATCAAAATACACAGCACTCGCAGAGAGATCCTCGAACACTCCATCCCGATGAAGTCTGCATGGAATTGAGGTGCCCGGAGCAGTCAGCACCAGCAAAGCCCCGTCACAGGCGTAATCAACATCTATGACGCTGCCTGAACTGGCATAGCTGTAGGTTCCGGTAATGTTTCCTGTTGCGGGATCAACAGTCTTTACAGCCTTGTCCGAGTACAGGCCCATGGCGAACTGGTCCGAAATGGCATCGTAGGCTACCCGCAACGGCCCGTCCCCTGCGCTCCATGTTCCTACAACAGAGGAAGAAGCCCCGTCGACATCGATCAGTGAGTAGGTATCACCGAGGTAATTGGTCACAAGCGCACGGGATCCGTCTGAGTTGAATGCAATCTGCAGCGGAAAATCACCGACTGTAAGATCCGCTACGATAGTATTGGTAGCTGTATCGATCACTTTCACCTTATCGTCAAAGGATGCCGCCACAAGGCAGTAATCACCTGAAGGGCTTACCTGAACATCACTCGTAACACCGCATGCAGCCCAGACAACACCAATAACACCGCATGACATTTCAGCTATCTCAGTACTCGAAGCACCATCAAGCTGAACAACTGAAACTGTATTCGAAGAAACATTCCCAACGTACGCGTAAGCATCATCGGGAGTAATGGAAACAACTGAAGATCTTGTACCGGTAGGAACGTTAGCAACTATTGTGTAAGTATCAAGATCGATGATCTTAACGGAATTTGAGTTGAAGCCGCATACAACCGCCCACTTTGAATCGGAAGTTATCGCAACATCCTGAACCCTGTCTCCGATCTCAAGAACAGCATCAACCTCAAGAGTGGCAAGACCATTTACGACAAGGTTTTCGTAATTATTCGTTCTGCTGTTCTGCATGACGAATCAGGTCATTTCTCCATCAACAGCCTGAATATTGCAGGTCATTCCCGCAGTTTCAAGGGTGTTTGCTCAAAATAGCACGATAAAGGGCAAACCCCTCCACCAGATTTCTCTAATAGGCGCTGAGCAATTGAAGTTTAAGCAGGCAGCTGTCGGTTCGGAGAGAGCCTGAGGGGGAAGTTCCCGCGGGCTACTCAACTCCAGCTAACGCTAATCATTCACTTATTTTTCACAAACAAGGAGGAGACCCAAAAAATGTTAGAAGTTCAGTGAGCCTTGTGCTAAACCCTCAATCTCTTGAATAGTTGAGCTTAGTTTAATTTTGCTGCTGATTTTAGTCAAGGACGCTTGATCGCATTTTGCTAACAAAATTTGTGCATCCTCCAGCTTAGACATCAAGAAAAATTCTCTATCAGGTGAGAAATAAACCAGGGCTTTCTTATTCTTCTTTAAAAGCTCCAATATATTGTTCAAAGAACCTGGACTCTTTCCATCCCAAAGAACGAAACCATAATCCGCTTCCGCAGCCATTTCCTTGTCTTTTTGAGTGTAGAAATCTCGTCCCTTGAGATTTAGGTCAACAAATACATGTTTTATGTTCCAATTACCAAGATTATTCCGGCACGAATTGCCAGAACAAAATACAATAACATTTTTATAATGAATCTCTGAAAAGTATTTCTGAAGAGCTTTATCCGCTCCATTTGCATCCCCGATAATTACAGAGAATTGCTTATCTACAATGTTTTGTAGTCGATCACGTATTTCTTCGTTTAGGCGACTTATCTTTCTTGATCCAGAAACAAATACGGTCGTCATCTTTTGCTCCGAGTCTTTGTCATAGTTAAGACGAATACACCATTCACTTTGGCCTGCTGGTACAAAATATCTGTTGCAACGGACAGAGTTGAACCTGAACGATATATATCGTCAACCAACAGAACGTTCTTTCCTGCTAAGTTGTGTTCGTTTATTAAGAACATATGTTTTTTCAATAATTCTTTTCTTTCGTCGGGATCATCAACATTCTTTAACTCTGTCGATCCCGCTTGTTTTTCAAGAACATCTTCAAATACTGGTACATCAATTCTTATCCCCAATTCTCGGGCTATTTCATATACGGGATGAATGGTTCTGGACTTTTTAGTTGAAGGAACTGGAATTATTGCATCTAACGTTTCCAGACCCTTGTATTTTCTTACGATAAGGTCAACAATCTTTCTAACCGCAGATTTATCTTCGCGATATTTTAGCTGATAGACAAGTTCACCCATATCACTTCTGGTTGTTTTCCAACGATCACACCCGTACCCATCCACTCCCATATAGAGGCTATCGAGCGTATGTACATCGTACGCTGAACCTTTTTTCCAGTTTCCTTTGAGTTCAATAGTCATGCTTGCATTTCCATACTGCTTCTATCATTTGTATCAACTGCCACCGCAACAAGGTCTACTGGATTTTTAAGTATTCTTGCAGGATTAGACGGTGATAACCTCTTTGTGCAATCAACTACCATTACTCGTATTTTGAACCCTTCAGTTATCTGCTCATGCAAGTGCTGCAGTAATTTCCATGGAGTATCAAATATCTTTGGTTGCCCAAATTCATCGTTCTTGTACCATAATTCCAGATAGATTCCTTGCTTTACTTCCAATATGCTTAATATACAGCGGTAGCTGTGTGTTAATACCATGTACTAGATTGTTGAACTAAGCGCTGCGCTGCAGCGTAGATTCCGAATCATATATAAATTCCTTAGACAAAGCATACTTCCTGTAAGGGATGTAATCAAGTGTTCCTGCAACCAGGGAGGATGCTTTGACAGCATTGAGACAAAGGATGATCTAGGATGCTGATTTCTCTCTGCATTTATTCACTGGAGGAATGTCATATTGTGGATTATGTACCTCAGTACCTGACGAATACCAGAATTGGAGCTTAACGTAAAACAATTAGTGATTGCGTGAAACCATAACTCATCACAATGGACAAATTGAAAGTACAAGTATAGCGATTCACAAAAACCTTTACATAACATTCCATTTTCGATATAGTATCTTCAACCAAAGGAGGATACTATGTCACGTAAAAGTGAGAGACCGGAATTAAAGTTGGATGAAAATCAGCGTATAGAGTTATTGAAAATAAGTCAATCTCGGACTGCTGCAATAAGAGAAGTACAGCGTGCTCGTATTCTTCTGAAATACTCTGATGGTGAATCAATCACAGTAATAAGCAGGGAGCTGAATACAAGTAGACCAACTATTTATAAGTGTATCGATAAAGCCCTTGCGGCTGGAATAGAAACGGGATTGAAAGACAAGTATCACAGCCCCAAATCTCTCACAATTACAGAGGGTGCGAAGGCGTGGGTGGTTAACCTGGTCTGCACGAAGCCGAAGGATTACGGTTATGCCGCAGAAGTCTGGTCTTTGTCTCAACTGGCAAAGCATACACGCAAACATGCGCCATCTGCGGGATACAAGTGTTTGGAGCGGTCTGCGAAGGCAACTATTCAGAGAATCCTCAAATCTCATCCAGTTCAACCTCATAAGATCCGCTACTATATTGAGCGGCGGGATAAGGATTTTGACAGGAAGATGCAGGAAGTGCTTGTTGTTTACAGAGAAGTAAATGTCATCAACGACAGCAAGAAGAAAAACAACAAGATTATAACAGTATCTCTCGATGAAAAACCCGGTATACAGGCAATCAGGAATAGCTCCCCCGACTTACCTCCAATACCCGGG
>JAUWJE010000124.1 GCA_030607835.1 Candidatus Fermentibacterota bacterium
AGCTGGGGGATGCACTCGCATCTCTTCTTGTTACTGCTGCCGAAGCACTGGGAGCCCCGGTTCCCGAAAAAGTGACTGACATACTAAAAAGGAACGATGGTGGTAGAGAAGATATTGTTGAAAAACTGAAGGTCGGACAGAAGAAGCCGACTCTCTTGAACCTGAAACACCTTAAAGGTTGGAAAAAAGTCTCCTGGTCATATGCTCTGCTCTGGCTTGTTCTTTCCGGTCAGCACCCGCTGAGGAGAAAATAATCAGTTAGAATTGTCGGTTTTATAAGTGGGTGGCACTCTTTGCACGCTTTTGGATCGTGAAGACGATTACGCCAAGCAACACTGCAAACCATAAGGTAGCAAACCGCATGATGAGTGTTGTTACCGCGGCATCTACTTCCGGCATAGCACTAATGAGAATTGCCCCGATGGTTATTTCGGTCAGACCAAGTCCCCCTGGAATCATTGATACCGCGCCGGCGATAGTTCCCGCCGAGTGAGCCAGCAGGGCAAGCCCCACTGAAAGCCCTGGTTCAATGCCCAGTGACATTGCCACAAGACAGAGTACCATTGCTTCAGCACCCCATGAGAGGATTCCAAGCGGAACCGATATCATCAGGCTTTTCAGATCGAGAAGTGCTGAACAGTTCGTGTGAAATTTCTCAAAGCTGTCGCGGTGTTTGTTAACAGGTTTAATTCTGCAGAGCAGATTCGTGAGAAAACTGAACGCGCTCTTCCAGAGGAGAAATATCATTGTGGCAAGCACAAACACTATCCCGGCCCCCACGGCAATCATCGCTCCTCTGTGCTCAACGAGAATAAGTCCGATTATGGCAATGAATATCATGCTTATCAGATCGGTAACTCGTTCAGCCACAACAACCGGTGAGGTTCTTGAAATGGGTATGTCTCTCCGATCTTTGAGAAGGTAGCATTTCAGAAGTTCCCCAAGCTTACCGGGTGACACTGTCATGGAAAAACCCGCAACAAAAACAGTCATACTTTCTTTCCACGGGATAAAAACATCCACCCTTTTGAGGAAGTATTGCCATTTGAGGAATCTCAGTATGTAATTAACCAGCGACAGGGAAAGAAAAAGAGGTATCCAGTAGAGGGAAATCCTCGATATTGCTTCCACAACCCTGCTGGCATCAGAGTATAGAACTATCGCAGTATACACCGCTACGGCAAGGATAAGTGACCAGACAGTTTTTTTCAGATCAAAGCACTCCGGTACCGGGAGTCTTATCCGAAACAAGGTGCTTCAGTTCCTCCACAAGCTTTTCAGTTCCGGGGATGTCTTCAATAAGTTTAAGAGCCTTGGACGCTAATTGTGAAGCTTCATTTTTCTCACCCTGCATTGTGCATGCTCTTGAAGCAATTGCCAGTGCGTTTGCTTTACTAGTGTTCAGAAGCATGCTTCCTGATGGAATAAGTTCGTATGCTGTCATGGCCTGGACTCTTGCATCAACAGCCTGTTTCTTCTTGAGATAAAGCATGGCAAGGTTCACATGAATTCCACTTCTGCTGGGTCCATCCCGAAGTTCGAGCGCCTGTTTCAGAAGGTCTTCCGCTTCGTCCAGTCGAGAGTCCGATTCAATCAGCATTCCCGCAATGTTGATATACATCGTCGGTTTTAGTGATTCGTCCCGCTCAATGGCTTTTCTGTAATATTCTTCAGCTTTGTCGTGTTCTTTTCTACCACCCGCGACATATCCGAGTTGAGCCAGGGCCATTCCGCTGTCATCACCTTTTTCCATCGCGCAGGTAATAGCTGTTTCTGCATCATCGTAATTCCCTGATCTGATGTGGAAATAGATAAGGGCATTAGTCAGAGGATCAGAAACGCGCTTTCTATTCATGTTTCGATTCAGATAGCTGATCATGTCGTCTGTTTCTCCACTTGCGGCAAGTTTGGCTGCTTTCCGCAGCTGGATCTGCTTCCAGGCACTCGATCTGGTTAGACGCCAGGCTAAAAATAGAATAATAAGGATTAAAAACGCGATAATTGTAAACAATACTGGGGGCATTAATTAACTCCATGATCTGTGTAATTCATATCAAATTCAGTAAAATCCGGCAGAGTTGTATCCGGGAGAAATACTCCTTCTGTGTAATCGTGAAGAGTGCAGTAATACTGTGGTGCTGTTCCATTCCAGAACTCTTCCTGTCTGGTATTCTCTCCGCAGTACTCCAGGGCCAGTTTACCCGTAATTGTACATATCACAGCCGATTCGACACTGTTGTCCGGAGGATCGGGAAAAGACAGCGTTCCGTCAGCGGGGTTATCTCTGAAAACATCCTTCATGAAACTGGTCCAGATCGGAAGGGCGATACTGCTTCCAGACTGTCCTCTGCTGCTAAGCAGTCTCATCCTTATAACATGGTTGTCGTATCCCACCCATACGCTCGTGACCAGGTCAGGTGTAAACCCCACAAACCATGCGTCAGCGTAATCACTTGTGGTTCCGGTTTTCCCACCGGCCTGTCTGCCAGAATAAGGTCCTCCCCAGTACCATCTGCTACCTGCTCCGGTTCCCTCTCGGAGCACAGACTGCAGAATTGAGTTTATCAGGTAGGCGCCTGTTTCCGATAGTACCCTTCTACCTGCTGAAGGCGTCTCATTATCCTCAAGGATATTACCATACCTGTCTTCAACTCTTAGAATAGCAACAGCATCCCTCGCAATTCCTCCGGTAACAAAGGGAATGTAAGCCTGTGCCATTTCCAGTGGATTAACCATACAGCTGCCGAGAGGCAGTGAACTGACAACTGGAATTCTTGAAACGATTCCCATCGCCCTTGCTCTTGCGGCAACAGCCTCTACTCCCACGGCCATGCCGAGTCGTACTGCCGAAACATTAAAAGACCGGGCAAGTGCTGTTCTCAGCGTAACCATACCATGGAAAGTGTGATCATAATTCCTGGGGCGCCAGGAACCTGGGGACAGATCAACAACAACAGGCTGGTCAAGAATGATGCTTCCCGGCGACCATCCCTGCTCTATGGCTTCAGCGTAGACAAACGGCTTGAAAGCGCTACCAGGCTGCCGGCGGGCCTGAACAGCGCGGTTGAATTCACTGTCACGGAAATCTCTTCCTCCAACCATCGCCTTCACATATCCAGTATTCGGATCAACAGCTACAAGCGCTCCCTGGATATAATTAGGAGCTCCCGAAATGGTATCCCGTGCAGCCTGCCACTGGGCATATGAGCTTTGATACCTTAGCCTTTCAGAATTGCTCTGGAATTCCCCTGTCACTGGATCCCAGACAGGTTCCTTAGCAGTAAGGATACTATCAAGCGCATGTTCAGCAACAATTTGCATATCCGGGTCAAGGGTTGTGTATACTGTGAGACCCTGTTCGTAAACCGCTGGCCAGCCGTACCTGTTTACAAGGTATTTTCGGATATACTCGGAGAAATATGACCATTCCTGTTCAACTTCAGGACGATGGACATCAACGGCCAGAGGAGTTGAAACAGCTTCATCCGCCTGTTTATCAGTAATAAATCCTTCTGAGGACATGACTCGCAGAGCAATATTTCTCTGAGCCAGGCAACGTTCGGGATTTCGTTCAGGATTGAATCCACTGGGGTTCTTGACCATCCGAACCAGCATGGCTGCCTGCGCAAGTGACAGTTCAGCCGATGTGACTCCACCGAAATAGGTTCTTGCAGCGGCTTCAATTCCATAAGCTCCAGACCCGAAATAGATCTGATTGAGGTACATTTCGAGGATCTCGTTCTTGCTGAACTGACGCTCGATTTCCATTGCGATGAACGCTTCCTGAATCTTCCTCTGTATTGTCTGATCAGGAACAAGAAACAGCCCTCTTGAAAGCTGTTGTGTAATTGTACTCGCACCCTGGCGGGAACCGGTTGTAATATTAACCCATGCTGCTCTGATAATTCCTCTGATGCTGATACCGCTATGCTCGTAAAACGTTCTGTCTTCAGTGGCGATGAAACCGTTGATTACCCAGGGTGAAACTTCTTCCAGTGTAACGGGATACCTGTTCTCAACACACGCAGTGGCCATGAGAGTTCCTTTGCTGTCGTAAATCTGAGTGGCAGCGGCAGGCTCATGTCCCCTGAGTCCGGCGACAAGGAGATTCCCTCTTGCGTTGGAGAAGGCGGAACTGCAATCTCCATAAACCCGGAGCGCAAATCCGGTACTGAAGAAAACACAAATAATTGCAACCATAGATAGCCAGTAGAGAACAGCTATCAGTTTCTTATTCATTCCCTTTATTCCTCCAGCTCGATAGTATCGTCAAAGCAGCTTATTCTCCTGAACAGCGGCTCCCCGGAATCAGTGTAACCAAGGAAATAATCATACCTGTCGTCATTACCTGTAAAGGTTATTTCGCGGCATCCATCCCTGCCTGAAGGCTGAGATATGAATTCGGGATGATAATCACTTTCAAAGTTTTCGTAGGTTCTCCAGACAAGTCGATAACCTGAGGGTATGCCCTGGAAAAGGAACAGGTTTCCAGCCCAGTAAATTACTCGCTCCGGATCATTGTCACCGTTCATCTCGACAGCAAGAGCTCTCCATATTGTTAAACCTACTTCGTTATCCATTTTCTGTTCCAGCTGATGAGGGTCCAGATCAATAACAATCTGAGCCAATGGTTCATTTGTGCCTGATGTAAGCACAACCCGGTAGGTTCGGGAAAGTGAGTCTCGAGCTTCAACAATGTTACTGATCGACAGAAAGAAATCACGGAAACCGACCAGCCGCTCAACCTCCTGCTCAGTATCGGGTTCAACCCAGATTCCTGTTGAATAGAGATTCTGAAGCGCTTCATGACGAATTCTCAAAACAGATTTGGAGATGTAAGACATCTCCCTCCAAATGTTTACAAGTATTGTAAGGTCAGCGGGGATATCAAAGAATCGATTTTCAGCTCTATCCTTGATAATTTGCATCTTCCCGGCTCTTCTGATATTACTTAAAGCTATAAGCGCATAGCTTTCCGGCTGCAGGTCAAGTATGAAATCCTGGAACGCGGTTCCGGACAGAAGAGCAGCGTTCAGAGATGTATAGCATTGAATGGAATCTATAAGACAATCATCATACAACATCCTGACGACTCGAAGTTCGGTGCGTACATCAGGATGCTGAAGCACAAGATCAGCAAGCTGCTCAATTGTAAGCGAATCTTCCATCTCCTGAGGCAGTTCAATTCCAAACCCGTCGATTAACCATCTATCATCGGTCAGAAGAAAATCGATCCGACTGATCGCTGGCTTCTCCATTCTTCTTATTGTGCAATAATAAGATGTACGTATTTCACCTGGGCTTTCCTGAATGGAATTCAGGCGCCCACCCGCGTCAAAAGCCCTCCACCTCCCGAAAATCTGCTGAGGAGACAGGCTGTCAATTGGGAGAGAATCAGAAAAACCTGTAGAAAGAAGTTCAAAACACTCCGGATCGTTCATTCCCAGCATGTTTGTGAATTTCAGCGCCACTTCCATGGGAGCATCCGGTAATACAATTATGGAATCAGATACATGCCCGACCGTATTTTCACCCGGGACCGCGTCCTTATATACCGGTTCTTCACCACAGGACATGAGAAGACCAGATAAAACCAGAATCAATAATATAGCGAGCGCTTTCATTCAGCCCCCAATGTAATCTTCAACATCTCTTCCGGAGTAGTAATACCTCGACGGACTTTGGAAAGAACATTATCGCTAAGTGTAATCATTCCCTGGTCGACAGCAATTTTCCTGATATCCTCTATTGAAGCCATACTTGCTATTGCAGATCGTACTTCTTCAGTCATATCGAGAACTTCGAATACAGCCACACGTCCACGGTATCCAGTACCACGACAATTCCGGCAGCCCTTACCACGTTTAAGGTTAAAACCACTTTCAAGACCAATTGATTTCCTTATTAACTCTGATGGAGTATACACCTCAGAACATTTACTACAGATTTTCCGGATAAGCCTTTGAGCCATTACCGCGACGAGTGTTGTCGAAAGAAGATAGGGTTCTACACCCATATCAATCAACCTGATGGCAGCTGAAACTGAATCGTTTGTATGGAGGGTACTCAGAACCAGATGACCGGTAAGCGCACACCTGATTGCGCTCTGAACTGTTTCTTTGTCCCGTATTTCTCCAACCATGATAATGTCAGGATCCTGCCTGA
>JAUWJE010000149.1 GCA_030607835.1 Candidatus Fermentibacterota bacterium
AAAAGAAGAGCAGAGAGGAGTTTCTCCGGTGTGGAGAGCATATGTATCACTCTCCTGCCTGATTCCGTTTTTCGAAGTCTTCTTTTCTGAAGCCTGTCAAGGCTGAAACAGGCTGTCTCGGTTCCGCTGAAGAACGCGGATAGGATGAGGAGTATTACAAGAAAAGCGTATCTCAGCTGCTGCTCCCCCTCCCTGTTGCTGCTTCAGGAAGAGAATCCATCATGAAATCTTCAAGAAATATTTTGCTGAAATAACCCTTGCTTGAATATGTAGGCTGCAGAATTATTTCCAGACTGAATTCCCCACTCTCGGCAGGCACTCCTCTAGAGGTGTACCCGTCCCACTGTAAATGCAGCTGTCCCGCGGAATGCGTGCCTTCGAAAAGACGGCGGACATCGGACCCGTCAGGACCGGTGATAATAACGTCAATGATGGCTTTCTCGGTGAGAATTCCATCAACCTGAACGCCTCTGCCGGTTGATTCTATCGAAAGGTCAATCAGATCAGCGCCGACCCAGAAATACTTTGCTCCCTCTCTCTCGGCAACGAACAACTGACCGAAACGCTTCCATATGGCCAGGCCTGTTGGATTTGTGAATTCCCTGTCATCGTGCCCCGCAGAACCAAAACTGACAAGGTACTCAAGATCAGGAGTAAACTTGTGAATTGTACTGTAGAGGCTGTCTGTAACCCAGACGTTCCCCCAGAAATCAATTGCGGGATAATTGAAAATCCCTCCCCCGCAATCACCAATATCAACTGATTCAACAATTATGCCATTCTCTATTTTCACAAGGGTTGAGCCCCCATCCGTTATTACGGCAATGCTGCTTTCATCGTTATGGAACCAGGTTTCCATTCCTACAGCGTCAACACCACCTGGACTGTTGAGTTCAATTGCAACTGGAATTGAATCTGCCGAAGAGGAGTATATGAACAGTGTATTTCCAGCCCGGTCAGTAATGTAAACCTTCCCCCCACCGTCAATCGCAACACCCCATGGTTCGATGAACGAACCATGAATGTATCCGTCGGGAATAAGTCTGGATCCATTTCTTCGAAGAATCACCACCCGCTGATTACCTGTATCAGCTACAAGAACCATGCCTGAAGGATCGGCAGCAATCCCGTGAGGCTTTTGAAGTTGATCTTCCTCCGAACCGGTACCACCATAAAGGCCAAGTGTGTACATATCGGCGTTATAGATGATATGTCCGGTTCCGGAATTTACTCCGTAGACTGCCAGTTCATCATCATCCGAAGATCCCGGATCATCCCAGTCATCGAGCTTCACACACGCGAGTGCCTGCGGATTATCAAATCTGACCAGACCCCCTAGAAGAATCGCAAGTTGTTCAGTTCCCGCCCTGTATATGCCCATACAGTGACCGAATGGGGGATATACAAGAGTTGTGGGGACAGCAGGATCAACATAGAAATTCAGTAGAAATAAAAGAAAAAGAGCTGTCATATTTCAAACCTTTCGTAAATCCAGGCGGATCTCAACACCTTCTTAACATACATTCGAGTTTCCCTGTAGGTTATCTGCTCAATATAGAGTTCAGGATCTCCAGAGTTCCACCCGTGCATCCTCACCCATCTTGCGGAGTTTTCAGGACCAGCATTGTACGCAGCCAGGAAAAGAGGAATTTCATTGTTGAATCTGCTTTGCTGCCTGTCAATGTACAACGCTCCATATGGAACTGAGATGAAAGGATCAAAGAACTCATCCTCCTCAAGTCGCGGAAGACCGTACCATCTGGAGACATCATGGGCAGTTCCAGGCATGAGCTGTATGACCCCGCGTGCACCCGCTCTGGAGATAACCAACCTGTTAAAGTAGCTCTCCTCTCTCATTATGCCCTGCAGCATGAAGGCTTCAAGAGCAAGCGTATCCGTAGACGTCCGGGCAAGATCCTTGTATGGAGACGGGAAATAGAAGCACAGCAGTGAATCCGGCAGCATTGAATGGGCTGATTCTCGAAGCCCCGAATCAAGCAGACGAAGCATACTGAGTGCGCTCCCGTGACGACCCATCAGTGAAAGCGCAACTGCCCTCAGCTCGAGTGAACCTGTTGATCCTCCTTCAAGCATTTCTACAGCAGCTAGACCGTAACCTTCCGATGTAAGCTCTATCGCAAGGGAGCAAGCAGTGTCCTCCAGCAAACTGATTTCAGGAACAGAAAATCCGGATGCGGCAGTAATTCCAAGCCTTCTCGCGGCAAGTATTCCATAGAATTCCCAGAAATGCTGCTGAGCAACCTGGTAAAGAAGAGAATCCTGCAGTTGTGTGTTACCGGATTCACCTGCAAGACGAGCTCTCCAGAAAAGCATTTCATCTCTCCAGTAACCTGATGGCCAGCATTCACATCCCAGCTCCCATAAAGAATCGGCTTGAACAGTTCTGCCGGACATGTACAATGAGAATCCACCCCGCCAGTGCGCCCTCTCATCACCCTCCCACGAACCGGATGTGCGTAGTGATAAAAGATAGGCTTCAGCGGCATTAGTCCATTCCTGTTCACAATCATAGTATTTTCCCGCATTGTAAGCGGCTTCTCTGCTTTCCGGATGCCAGGGATACCTGGAAGCAAAGAGGAGATACTCAGGATAGCAAACACTACCCCCTCTGCCTGCAGCTTTCAGAGCGTGTGCTCTGAATAATGCAGCTCTGGCTGAAAGCGAATCCGGCGCATCCTCATTGATCGAATTACAGACTCCGATCAGATCATTGTATCTGTTTTCATCAAGCAGAAGAGCCATCTCAGCTCCTGCTCTATGTAGAGAGTCACCGTTTTCAGCGTATGCGATCGCAAGTTCAGTCTTACCCTGAGCAACGAGGCAGTCAACTATCTGCCAGGATGGAATATAATTCCCGGCATAACGTTCCAGAATCACACCAGTCGCGATAACACATGCCTCTCCGCCGGTCTGCTGGACAGCTGACCAGTACTCAAACGACTCGCAGCCCTCAAATGCCAATTTCGAAAGAGAAAGCGGTTCTATAATTCCCGTCCCGCTGCTGATTGTATCCAGAGCCTCATCCCACCAACCTCCAGCCGTATCACCGGATAGCTCGAGTTCCCTCAGAACAACAGACCTGACCGATGGAAAAAGATCGGTGACTGAAGCAATCATCCGAATATCGGATGGAATCATCGATCCAGGGGCGGCAGCCATCGCCATCGCGAATATTTCACCCTGTCCTATGGGATTGGGAAGAGTCATATCTTCATGCATAGAACCAATTTCGCTAATAAGCCAGGCTTCCAGCAGAGGTTCATCAGGTGGCAGATACGCTAGAGCTTCGACGGGAGATCCAGCGAGATCCAGCGCTGAAACTTTCCAGCCGTCAAGATTATCATAGCCCTCGGATTCAAGATTCTCCAGCAGATCAATGTAATCGTACTCCATGGCTCTTCCGTGATAGAGTCCCAGCATCCTGAAAAGGATTTCATCCTTAAGAGATGGAGTTGTTCTGAGAATCGAGAGCAATGAATCGCGAACTTGAAGAGAACCACCGGTCAGATACAGCGAATCAACCTCTTTGAATACCGAGGGACGGATTTCTTCTCCAGTTTCCGGCGGTGGCTGCTCCTCCTCATATACAGGTCGACAGGAAAGCGAAATTAGCATAAGCAGCACAAAAAATAGAAGTTTCAATTCAGTATCTCCGAGTATGTCCATGTATTTGCAAGCACATGTTTCACGTACCCTCTTGTTTCAGTAAAAGGTATCTGTTCAATGAACAGTTCAGGATCGGATGAATCAAGCGGAAATGCTTCCATCCATTTTGCAGCATTCCCCGGTCCCGCGTTGTAGGCGGTCAAGGCAAGAACTGATGATCCGTTAAAAGTTGAATTCTGTCTCGCCAGATAAAGAGAACCGTACAGTATGGATTTTTCCGGAATATAGAAATCATTGCCGGACAGGATAGGAAGACCATACCATCTGGCGATATCACCGGCTGTTCCGGGCATCAACTGTATCAGACCCTTTGCTCCAACCCAGGATCTGGCCCATCTGTTGAAATAGCTTTCCTGTCGCATGAGCCCGGTTATAATGAGTGCATCGATATTCATTCCGGATACAGTGCTCTCAGTGAGCTCCCTGTATGGAGCAGGGAAGTAGTAGCACAGCAGACGTTCAGGCAGCAGACCTGCACCAGTATTCCGCAGCTCCCGGTCATATCTTCTAAGAAGCGCCAGAGATTCGCGATATTCACCCATCAGGGAAAGAGCAGCGGCTCTGAGTCCGGGATCACATGCATTGGTTGTGTACAACATCGATGAGGCCATTTTCCCGTATCCATCAGACATCATCTCAACAGCAAGCGATGTAACGGGATCATCAGACAGGTCCAATCCTGGATACTCGATCTTCCTGACAGTGCCACCTGTTCTCTCGGATGCCAGCAGGCCATAAAACTCCCAGGAGTGTTTCTGTGCTGTCTCAAGCAGCAGAGCATTCTCCAGTGTTGTGTTACCTGTTCTGTTATAATATCTGGCTCTCCAGAAAAGCATTTCATCACACCACGCGGAGAACGGAGATGCCCGGATACCTTCAACCCAGATTGAATCCCCGACATTCCCTCTGCCGCACATGTAATGACAGAATCCGCCGCGCCAGTAAGCAAGGGCACCACCATAATCCCCGGTTGTAAGGGAAGCCATATACGCATCCGCAGCAGCGGGCCAGTTCCTTTCAGAGTCGTAATATTTTGCCGCCAGATAGGCCGCTTCAGAAGCCTTTGAGTGCCACCGGTATTCTTCAGCGAAGTCGTGATAGCTGCTGTAGTATTCGCTTGCCGGTCTCTGAAGA
This sequence comes from Candidatus Fermentibacterota bacterium, assembly GCA_030607835.1. Lineage (GTDB taxonomy): Bacteria > Fermentibacterota > Fermentibacteria > Fermentibacterales > JCC-6 > Aegiribacteria. The sequence continues at coordinate 4,822 of JAUWJE010000149.1, forward strand.
GCCCTCAGCGCTCGTGCTCGGTAAAGCGCCGCTCGCGCTCGGAGCGAATCAGGGGAATCATGATCGACTGAATCGCATAGGACCAGCAGATCTGTCAAACAGGATGTTTCTCTGAGTATGGACATAGTCATTCCTGCGAGAAAAACCGGATCATCCGAAATAACACCGAGACTTTCAGCGATACTGATGTATCCTCTCTCCACGAGAGCATCGGTTACTCTCCAGGATCTTGACCATATTTCCTTATTCAGATCGATCAGCATCATTGCTGCAAGGGCGGATATTTCTCCACCCCGTTCAAGTCTCTTCTCCCACATTTCACTCGTACCGGAGAAGAGATGTCTATCTCTTATTGCCCGGAGGAGTTCGAGCCTGTCATTCTCTTGAAAAGTGGCAAGGTCAAACGCGACTTCATCCCACCAGGAACCAGCTGTTTCAAGTGTAATCTCGAGTTCATCGCACACCTCGTCCCCCAGAAAGGGAAGTATGCGTGAATCATCAACTGTCTGGTCAATCTGTCCCTTATTCATCCGACCATCAGGGCAGATCATCGAGCGGATTGCCCTTTCGGCGATATTCTCCGGTACTGGAAGCGTGCCGGATGCCGGTCTTTCATCAGAATCTCTGGTCAGCCAGAATCGCAGAAGAATGTCGTCGTCCGAAACAAGTAATAATGCTTCTTCCTGTCTGCGAGAGAGATCAAGAAGGGAAATTTTCCATCCGGACAAATCAATA
>JAUWJE010000285.1 GCA_030607835.1 Candidatus Fermentibacterota bacterium
GGCTGGATCCTCCCAGTCTTGAACTTGTATCCCTATTAAACAAACTTACTTCTACATGTCTGCATTCAGATCCACGTACATCGGAAGTTTACGCTTTGGAAGCAAAGGAACTTGCTGAAAAACATGGGTTCCTTGTTGAAATGGCTAAAAGTTGCGATATGCTTGGAATGATCAATCAGGAGGCGGGGAATTTTACTGAGGCGATGTCTTATTGCCGGGAATCCATGGAGATGTATGAGGAACTTGGGGATAAGAGTGGTGTGGCTTCTGTCCAGGGTACTTTAGCTTCAACTTACAGGTCTCAGGGTATGATGGACAAGGCTCTTGAGCATTATCACGAATCTCTCAGGGGGAAACACGAATGTGACGCAAGTCAGGATGAACTTGCCCTCTGTTATCTTAATATAGGCTCATGCTACAGCAGCCTGTTTCGTTTGGATCTGGCGGAGTCATTCTATGAAAACGCTCGAAAGATCTGGGAAGAGTCCGGAAACCGGATGAAACTGGCATATGTCTACAACAACATAGGCTCTGTATACGGAAAAAAAGAAGAGATGTACAAAGCTGAGGAGTATTTCCAGAAGGCTCTTGATATAAGGGAAGATATTGGGGACATAAAGGGTATCGCGAGCAGTCTGGGTAATCTTGGAAGTCTGCATCAGAATCTTGGTGATTATGAAACTGCACTTTCCTTATTCACCAGGAGCCTTGAACTGTATGAGGAAATCGGCAACATGAGAGGTGTTGCCCGATCCTGTGACTGTGTTGGCGGGTTGTATACCCTTTTGGGACGTTTCGATGAAGCTGAAGTGCTTATTGACCGAGGTCTTTCGATTGCAAAGAAACTTTCGATGAAGGACTGGGAAATTCACAGCCTGGAAAATATGTCGCATCTGTACGAGGCAAAAGGTGATTTGAAAGTTGCTTTAATGTACTCCAGGGAACTGAAAATATGCCTGGACGAGCACCTGAGCGAGAGGAGCATGGAGAATATAGCGAGACTTCAAGTACAATTCCAGACAGAGAAAAAGGAAAAAGAAGCCGAGATCTATCGCCTGAAGAACATTGAGCTCTCCAGGGTGAATGATCAGCTGCGTGATGCCCTGGCTGATGTGAAGAAACTTCAGGGATTACTTCCTATCTGCGCGAGCTGCAAGAAAATCAGGGATGATGACGGTTACTGGAAACAGATCGAGTTCTACATCTCCGATCACTCCGACGCGGAATTCACTCACGGGATCTGCCCTGAGTGCATGGTCAAACTCTATGGTGAAGATTATGTTGAGGAGGAGTAGAGTATATTGAAGAGTACACTCACGGGATGATTGCTTCCTTTCGATTGGCAGCGAATTGCCTTATTATTTATTGAGTGTTCGCAACATTGCTCGGGATTAAGGTAGCCGGAATTATGAATGATATCATCACTGTATTCAAAAATGTTCTGACCGGAGCACGGGAGCGTAACATTTCCGACATCCATCTCTGCGTGGGTACTTCATGGAAATACCGCCTGGACGGTCAGATCGTTGCCATAAAGAACCTGCAGCCTCTTAAACCATCAGATACAGAAACCATTGTACGGCACATTGTACTGATGTCCAAGAATGTTCTGGAGGAAGATATGGATAATTACATCCAGTTGCTCCAGGATTTAGACTGTTCCTATTCCCTTTCGGGAGTGTCCAGGTTTCGAGTAAACATCTGCCGTCAGCGGGGTACTTTCTCCGTAGTATTGCGGGTTATTCCCTTCGAAATACCGACCATCGATGATCTGGGTCTACCTTCCGTTTTAAAGAATATCTCAATGGAGGAACGGGGATTGATACTGGTAACAGGCGTAACAGGAAGCGGCAAATCGACAACCCTGGCAGCTATGATAAATCACATTAACAATATAAGGCCATGCAAGATAATCACGATCGAGGATCCCATCGAATATCTGCACAACGAAATCAAGTCATCAGTTATTCAGAGGGAGGTGGGTACCGATACCGAGAGTTTCAGCAAGGCTCTGCGGGCCACTCTCCGACAGGATCCTGATATTATCCTGTTTGGTGAGATGAGGGACCGGCGCTCTATCGAGATAGCTCTAAAGGCCGCAGAGACCGGACATCTGGTATTGTCCACCCTTCACACTCTGGACGCACCCAGATCGATCCAGCGAATCATCAGTGTTTTTGAACTCAGCGAACAGAGAATACTGAAAATCCGTCTTGCAGAATCTATCAGCGCTGTAATATCTCAACGCCTGCTGCGAAGGGCTGACGAAAAAGGTCGTATTGCCGTTTTTGAGATCATGCGCAATACCCTGGCCATTCAGGAGTGCATCAAGAATGAGAAGAAGTTTGACAGTATCAGGGATTTAATAGCCAGTGGCCGGGAACAGTATGGTATGCAGACCTTCGACCAGCATCTGATGGATCTTTACAA
>JAUWJE010000034.1 GCA_030607835.1 Candidatus Fermentibacterota bacterium
TCATCTCATCTGATTCCATCCTTGAATTCATTCACATTAACGCACTTGAGGAAATGCTTGCAATAAAGTATTCAGATCCTGTTGAGATCAGGCAGGAATACAAACTTCTCGAGCAGGTATTCAAACATTCCCAGCTTCCGTCATGTGTTCTAAGCGGTTTGAAAGTTGCACTGGATCATCTTGGCTCTTCACCATTGATAGTCAGATCATCAAGTCTTATCGAGGAAAGCTCCGGTGCCGCTTTCGCGGGTAAATACAAAAGTCTCTTTGTCGCCAATATTGGTTCCAGAAAAGAAAGACTGGAAGCTATATCCGACGCGATTCTTGAAGTGTACGCAAGCGTATTCGGTCCGGATCCAATTGAGTACCGTCGCGAACGAGGATTGCTGGATTTTAATGAAGAGATGGGTATCCTGATCCAGGAGGTCGTCGGCAACAGGATTGGAAAGTATTACTTCCCACCTCTTGCCGGAGTAGCCTTCAGCAGAAACGATTACAGATGGTCTCCCAGAATTAAGAAGGAAGACGGGATTGTGAGGCTGGTTACCGGACTCGGAACAAGGGCGGTAGATCGGACAGGAAAGGATTTCCCGGTTCTTATGAGTCCGGGGCAGCCGAAGCTCAGAATCAGTGTCACCCAGGACGAAATACTCCGCTACGCGCAAAAATACATGGATGTAATCAACCTTGAGAAGGGCTGTCTTGAAACCGTCAGCGTAGAAAGTATTATCAAGGAGTGCGGCAGTAAATTCCCATGTCTTTCCTATATAGTCTCCATTGATGAAGGTGACCATATCCAGCTATCTCCGGGTTCGATGTTCAACATCGAAAACAAGGATACAGTGGTAACATTTCATAATCTTCTTGAGAAGAGCCCGGTTCCATTACTGTTCAAGACGGTTCTTAGTATTCTCGAAGGAGAGATTGGGATGCCGGTTGATATAGAATTCGCTTATGGCACTGATATACATACGCCCTATCTGCTTCAGTGCAGACCACAGAGTGTCGGAGACGGTCTGGTGGACATCTCCATTCCGACTAACATCGAGGAGGAAGATAAGCTGATCAGTGCCGACAGGTACATCATGTCAGGAGTCTGTCATAATATCGATTATATCGTTTATGTAGATGGAGATGAGTATGACAGGATATCCTCCAGAGAAAAACTGCTTCAGGTTGGCCGTATAATAGGACTGCTGAACAAGGAATTACCGCAAAAGAAGTTTGTGCTAATCGGCCCTGGAAGATGGGGAAGCAAGGGCGATATCAAGCTTGGTGTTCATGTTGGTTACAGCGATATCAACAATACAGCCATGCTGATAGAGGTTGCAAAGAGCAAACAGGGCTATGTGCCCGATCTCTCATTTGGAACACATTTTTTCCAGGATCTGGTTGAAGCGAATATCAGATACCTTCCGGTTTATCCGGATGAACCGGGGGTGATATTCAGAGAGGATATCATCAACAATTCCAGTAACATGCTATGCAAACTTGTTAGTCAGGCAGATGATTTCGAGAAAATTATCAGAGTTACTAAGATATCGAATGAATTTCCCGGAGCATCAATGTCTGTAGTAATGGATGGAGACTCCGATACAGCTCTTGCGTACCTTCAGCGATAAAGAAGGGGTCGGACGTCACTTGCGACACTTGTGAGTCAAAATAGCTGATAGTATAACATTTAGGTAATATATTATCTAATTTGCATATAAATATTAACTATATTAATAATTATTAGCGCATACTATTATCACAAGTGTCGCAAGTAACGTCCGACCCCAATTAGCTAGACCACGCCCTGAGCCATCATGGCATCGGCGACCTTGCGGAAGCCGGCAGCGTTGGCGCCAAGCACGTAGTTTCCCGGCTCTCCGTAGAATTCTGCTGCTTCGTAAGCCTGTCTATGTATGCTGATCATGATGTTATGAAGTTTTTCATCAACCTCTTCGCGGGACCAGCTGGAGAATGCGCTGTTCTGAGCCATTTCGAGACCGGAAGTTGCTACTCCACCAGCGTTAGCGGCTTTTCCGGGACCATATAGAATCTTGTGGTCAAGGAAGATGTTTACACCATCAGGAACCGTAGGCATGTTCGCGCCCTCGGATACCAGGAAAACATCATTGTTGATAAGGTTCTGAGCATCCTTTACGTTTATCTCGTTCTGTGTCGCACTAGGGAATGCGCAATCCGCCTTATGATTCCAGAGCGGATTGTAGTCGAGATCAGGATCGATAGAAGTGTAGACAGCGTTCGGATACTTCTCTACGTATTCTTTGATTCTGCCTCTTTTCACATTCTTGAGGTCCATTACATATGCGAGTTTATCGGAATCGATACCCTCTTCATCGTAAATGTAACCGCTGGAATCTGAAAGTGTGACCACTTTACCACCGAGCTCGTTAATTTTCTCAGTGGCAAACTGTGCGACGTTACCCGATCCGGAGACAAGACAGACTTTATCCTGGTAGCTGTCACCGCGGGTTTTGAGCATCTCTTCTCCGAAGTAAACCGCGCCGTAACCGGTGGCTTCAGGTCTGATTAGACTTCCACCATACTCACGGCCTTTACCTGTCAATATACAGCTCCACTCGTTGCGAAGCTTTTTATACTGTCCGAAAAGGAAACCGATTTCACGTCCCCCTACACCTATATCACCAGCTGGAATATCGGTGTTTGGTCCGATATGACGGAAAAGCGCGGACATGAAACTCTGGCAGAAGCGCATTACTTCAAGGTCGGATTTTCCCTTGGGATCGAAATCGGATCCACCCTTACCGCCACCCATAGGGATGGTTGTGAGAGCGTTCTTGAAAACCTGCTCAAACGCGAGGAACTTGAGAATACCAAGATTCACCGAAGGGTGGAAACGAAGTCCGCCCTTGTAGGGTCCTATAGCACTGTTCATCTCGATACGGAATCCACGGTTCACCTGGATCTCTCCACTATCAGTCACCCATGGAACTCTGAACATGATAACGCGTTCGGGTTCAACGATTCGCTCAGGGATTTTCATGCTCCTGTATTCAGGATGTTTATCAAGCACAACTTCAAGCGATTCAAGGACTTCCTGCACAGCCTGATGGAATTCAGGCTGGGAAGGATCCCTCTGTACTACCTTCTGATAGAGTTCTTCAAGCATCCCCAGACCCCTTTCATTTAAAGTCTACGTTCCATATCAGATCAATTCCGTATTTTTGCAACAACACGATAGCTTAATTGAGGACGTATCACTCTGTCAATGGCATAACATCTTTCATGAATACTGTGTGTTTTGTATCTTTACTTGACCGTGTGCTTTGTCTGAAGATATGATGCTGTCCTGGTTCGTTTAACTGTAATTGCATCCGGAGTGTTCTCTTTAAGCAAAGAATCAAGTTATAGCGAGAGGAACTCGAGTGGCGGAAGTGATCAAAGGAGGAGCAAAAAGGCTTCAGCTGAGGAAAATTGAATCCCGGCTGGAAAGCCTTATGAAAACCAGAGTCCGGAATATCCTGCTCATATGCAGTCTGTACGATTACTATATGATAGAGGAGGATGGAAGACTCGGTGATCTTCTGGGAAACACTTACACGATCAGTGACGCCGGGAATATTCCTGTAATTACGCAGATATCAAATACTGACAGCGCTCTTGAACTTCTGGGGAAAGACGCGGGGCAGAGTATCGATCTTATCATCTGCATGGCAAGAATAGGGAGCATGGATTTTCCTGAATTCATCAGGAGTGTCAGGAGTATTCGCTCCGATCTTCCAGTGGTAGTGCTGGCTCACAGTCCTGAGGAACTGGTGAGGTTACAGGAAAAACACTGGACCGATGAAACCAACCGGGTTTTCACCTGGCTTGGGCGCGGAGAGACTGTTCTTGGAATAATAAGACTTGTAGAAGATTCAAGAAACACGGAACATGACTGCAGAGAGCTTGGAGCTTCCTGCCTTCTACTCGTAGAGGATGATATCCATTTTTATTCAAGATATCTGTACGAGGTTATGAGCATAATACAGGAAAGAACAATAGAAATTCTCGACGGTTTTTCATCTTTTACAAAAAGGAACCTTAGAGCCAGGACCAGAACAAAAGTACTGATGGTTACTTCACTTGAGGAAGCTGAAAAGATACTTGAAACCCATGGGGACGCGCTCATTGGAGTAATCACCGATCTCCGATTCATCAAGAGAGGTGAACTGGATAACAAAGCCGGAGAAATCCTTATTAAGAAGATAAAGGAATCTCGACCGGAAATGCCCGTTATCCTGCAGACTTCCGAATCAAAAGGACAGAAGATCGCTGACGTACTGGGTGTTGAATATATATCGAAGAATTCCCCGGTGCTGATGAGCGACCTTAGAAAATGTCTCGCCGAGTCCTTCGGATTCGGTGAACTGGTCTTCAAGAATCCTGATGGAGAGAAGTGTAAATCAGTTTCAAACATCAGGGAGCTGAATCAACTTCTTGATAAAATACCAGCTGAAGCTGTTTGTCGGAGTCTGAGCACCGGTGAGCTGGTCCGCTGGCTGAAGATACAGACAGAGCTTGAACTCGCATGCAGGATACAGGAAAAACTTTCCATGAACGGGACCCCTCTCGAAGTCAGAGCCAGACTGGTTGATGTTTTCAGAGATTATAACCGGGAGAGCAGACGGGGATATGTGTCAAATTACAGCAGATCCTTCCATGAAGATAAGATTCTTTTCAGCAGACTGGGATCAGGTTCAATGGGAGGCAAGGGAAGAGGACTGGCTTTCATTGATAGAGTACTGGCAGCCAATTTTGACGAAAGCAGATTTAAGAAAGTACATGTTTCTGTTCCGCGCACCCTTATAATAACAACGGAGTTCTTCGATAAGTTCATGCATCAGAATAAATTGCTGGAATTTGCTCTTGAATGCGATAATGATCTGAGGATTCTGAGACAATTTCTGAAAGCTGACCTTCCCCCGACCATCCTTGGAGATATCAGAGACTATATCAGAGCTGTCCGGTCGCCAATTGCAGTTCGATCCTCGAGCCTGCTTGAGGATGCGATGTATCAGCCATTTGCCGGCATCTATGCCACAAAAATGCTTCCGAATAACTCCCGGAGCGAAGACAAAAGATTCAATGATCTGGCGGATGCCATTAAATACGTTTACGCTTCCACGTTTCTAAGGTCCGCGAAATCATATATCACAGCGACGAACCACCGCGTGGAGGATGAGAAGATGGCTGTTCTTCTTCAGGAAGTGGTTGGCAGGAATTATGGTCATTCCTTCTACCCGCATTTCTCCGGAGTCGGTCGGTCATACGATTTCTATCCAACCGGTTCTGCAAAACCGGAGGATGGGGTGGTGAATGTCGCGCTGGGGCTTGGAAAATCAATTGTTGACGGTGGTGTCTCACTGCGGTTTACGCCAAAGTTCCCGAGGGTTCTTCCTCAGTTCGCAACTCTGAAGGATATGATGAACAACTCTCAGCACAACTTCTATGCTGTGAGTATGGGTCACTCCGAATGGAGTTCTTCCCTTGATGAGGATCAGTACTTGATTCTGCAGGATCTTGGAGTTGCGGAGAGTGATGGAACCCTGGAATACCAGGCTTCAACATACGATGCAGCCAACGAGAGAGTGATGGACGGAATCACGCGACCCGGACCCAGATTAATCGATTTCGCGCATATTCTAAAGAATAAAATCTTTCCACTCGCTCCTCTTACCGATACGCTGCTTACTTTGGGTGAGGACGCCATGGGATGTCCTGTGGAGATTGAATTTGCGGTTACTCTCGGTGAGAAACGACCCCTTCCAGCTGAATTCAGTCTGCTTCAGATAAGACCCATGGTGGTCAGTGACAGCTTGGTGAAGGTTGATCTGGCTGATATGGAGGACAAAAAACTCTTCTGCTGGACAGACACTGCGCTCGGGAATGGAATAATCGATTCAATCAAAGACATAGTGTATGTTAAACCGGATCTATTCGATGCATCGAAAACCCGTGCAATTGTGAAGGAAGTGGACAGACTCAACAGAAAACTGAGCACTGAAGGCAAATCTTACATACTCATCGGCCCTGGAAGATGGGGTTCAACTGATCCCTGGCTGGGTATACCGGTATCCTGGAGCCAGATTTCAGGTGTAAAGGTCATTGTGGAAGCAAGCCAGCCGAACATGAATGTTGATCCTTCGCAGGGATCTCATTTTTTCCAGAATATGACTTCTCTCGGCGTTGCCTACTTCACAGTGTCCCATGTAAAGGAAAGCAACTTCATCGACTGGGCATGGCTTGATTCACAGCCGGCCGCAAACGATGGTGAGTACCTGAGATATATAAGCCTTGAATCGCCTGTTTCGATAATGATTGATGGACGCTCCGGCAGTGGAGTAATGGTAAAACCGTAACATCGCAGCAACTATGCAAGGAAAAGTGAGGGGGATGCATATGCACGAAATTCTGTTCAAAGAGGAGCTTGGACCTGATATTCATCTTTACCGGTTCCATGCGCCCGATGTGGCCAGGTACAGGGAGCCGGGCCAATTCGTAATCGTGCGAATCATCGATGAAGGAGAGCGAATCCCAATTACAATAGCGGATGTGAACAGAGATGAAGGCAGCATAACTCTCATCGTGCAATCAGTCGGGAAGACCACGCTGCAGATGGCCGGAATGAAGGTTGGAGATACAATCCCGGGAATAACCGGCCCTCTGGGAGTTCCCACACATATCGAGAAAGTGGGGAATGTGCTCTGCGTCGGTGGAGGGATCGGGATCGCTCCATTATATCCTGTCGCGAAAGCAATGAAGGAAATCGGTAACCGTGTGATCAGCATACTCGGCGCGAGATCCTCTAACCTTCTTATTCTCGAGAAGGAAATGATGGATGTTAGTGACAAAGTGTTAATCACAACAGATGATGGAACAAAGGGGCGCAAAGGGTTGGTCACAGACGCTATAAAGGAACTTGTCGATCAAGGTGAGAAATTCGATCTATGCGTTGCTATGGGACCGCCAATCATGATGAAATTCGTAAGCCTGCTTACGAAGGAATTCAGCATTCCGACAGTCGTCAGTCTGAATCCAATCATGATCGACGGCACAGGCATGTGCGGAGGCTGCAGAGTAACTGTGGGCGGTAAGACTAAATTCGCATGTGTGGATGGACCTGAGTTCGATGGACATCAGGTTGATTTCGACGAATTGATGAAACGTCTGACAATGTATACATCGCATGAGAAGCAGTCGCTTGACCACTATTCATCAAAGACCGGGTGCAGGCTTGCCGGCGCCTTGAAAGAGGATCTGGAATGAATGTAAAGGAAAGACTCAAGATTCCGCCAACCCTTATGCCAGAGCAGGATCCTACCGACCGAATCACCAATGTGGAAGAAGTTCCCCTTGGTTATACGCCGGAGATGGCTATGCTGGAAGCAAAAAGATGCCTTCAATGTAAGACTGCGTTCTGTGTGGAAGGATGTCCGGTTGGAATTGATATTCCGGGATTCATACAATTGATAGAGGATGGAGATTTTCTCGGAGCGATCAGGAAGATGAAGGAGAGGAATCTGCTCCCCGCAATCTGTGGAAGGGTTTGTCCTCAGGAGGAACAGTGCCAGCTGGTATGTACAATTGGAAAGGCTCAGAAGGATCCATGCAAAGCTGTGATGATTGGCAAACTCGAGGGGTTCATCGCGGACTGGGAACGAGAACAGGGGGAGTATGAACTTCCACCTGAAGTCAAGTCGTCTGGCAGGAAAGTCGCGATTATTGGATCTGGACCAGCAGGTCTTACCGTTGCCGGTGATCTGATAAGATTCGGACATAAAGTAACAGTGTTTGAAGCCCTTCATAAGGGTGGAGGAGTGCTGGTTTACGGAATTCCCGAATTCAGGCTTCCCAAGGCTATTGTCCAGGGGGAAATTGACTACCTCGAAAAACTGGGTGTCAATTTCAGGTACAATTTTGTTGTCGGAAAGACAGCACCGGTAACTAAGCTCATCGAGGATTATGACGCAGTATTTATTGGTACCGGAGCAGGGCTTCCACGATTCATGCGGGTTGATGGAGAGAACCTTCTGGGTGTTCTATCCGCAAATGAGTATCTGACAAGGGCCAATCTGATGAAAGCCTATAGTTTCCCGGAAACCGATACACCAATAGTAACCGGGAAGAAAGTAATAACTGTCGGTGGCGGAAACGTGGCTATGGACTGCGCCAGGACCGCACTGAGAATGGGCGCTGCCAGATCTCTTATTGTTTACCGCAGAGCAGAGGAACAGATGCCGGCAAGGCTCGAAGAGATTCATCATGCCAGGGAAGAGGGAGTCGAATTCCACCTCCTGCAGAATCCCGTAAGTCTTATCGGGAATGAGGCTGGATGGATATCAGGAGCTTCCCTCATTAAAATGGAGCTGGGAGAACCGGACTCTTCAGGGAGGAGAAGACCTGTTCCCATTGAGGGGTCAGAGTTCACAGAAGAGACCGATGTGCTGATTGTCGCGATCGGTAACAGTCCAAACCCTCTTGTACCGGCTTCATTCCCCGCCCTGGAAGTCACCAGATGGGGTGGAGTTGTTGTTAACGAAATAACCGGTCAGACCTCGGTTCCAGGTGTTTTTGCCGGTGGTGATATTGTGCTTGGGGCTGCGACGGTCATTCTCGCGATGGGACACGGTCGCCGTGCCGCACGAGCGATGAATCTTTATCTAAGTTCCGGTCGCTGGGTCGATCTGGACAGGGCATTGGACCTGTGCAGAGCCGAAGTGCGGTAAACCGTGATGTTCTTGACTTTGCTGAATGTGGAACGTAGCGTTCCCCCATTCATTCAAACATGCCTTAACAGAGGAGGAATCCATTGAAAGGCCGCGTACTTATTATCGATGATGAAGCTGAGATTCGACGTAATCTTACGATTGGTCTTACTCAGGAAGATTACACTGCTGTTGCCTGTCCTGATGGTATTTCCGCGATTCATGAGCTGAACCTGGCTCGCGAAAAGGGTATAACCTACGATTATCTTGTTACAGACATATTCATGCCGGATATCGATGGTCTGAAGATTCTTAAAGTGATAAAGAATCAGTATCCCGATCTTCCCGTTCTTGTAATTACAGGCTTCGGAGATGAAAGGCTCATGGCTACCGCGCTTTCGGAGCAAAACACCGGTTACCTTGATAAACCATTTGAAATATCAGATCTCGTGAAAGCACTTGAAGAACTGTCTCCCGGGAAAACCGGAATCGATAAAGAGGAACCTTCGGTTGATGATGGTATGCGTGAATCAGTTAGTGCCTATCTGACCGTGAAGATCACAGACACTGACAGAAGCATGGAGATATTCGATACTCTCTATATGATGGATGGTATACAGTCATGCGATGCTGTGAGGGGGGATTTCGATATAATCCTTCTCGTCCAGGCCTCCTCAACGGATGAAATCAAGACGATTTTCAACAGGGTAAGAGCCATAGACGGTATTGAAGTGTTATCCATGTCTGAAATAGAACGACCTAAACTGGACAGAGATGTAGATCAATTTATTGAAACCTACCAGAAGGCTGTGAAGCGGGACGCTCAGGCAGAGGCCAGAAGACAGCCAGGAACGATGAGCTATATCATTGTTGATATTGATCCTGACGCGATTCAGCAGATATTCACAACAGTGTTCTTCATCGATGAAGTTGTCTTCTGTGATGTTATCGAGAATGGTTCTAAACTTGTCGGCATGATCACCGGTCATGGAGCCATGGGGAGAACGCCCCGAATTATTGAGAAACTGAGTCAGATTGATGGTGTTCTCAGAGTCCGAGAAGCAAAAGTAATCAAGCTTATTGAGGACTGATGACCGCTCTGCCTTTTCAGGGCTGTCATCCGGATAACGAAATTAGAACTGTATTCTGATCTGAATCTGTTTAATGGATCGAAAGCGGAATTCGGATTTGAACCCGAATATTTCACCAGGTTTCGTAACGAGACGGTGTAGAAGTGCTTGCAGACGAGGCATACGATGGAGGTCGACGCAGATGTATTGTATATACTTCAAGGATGACCGACTGAGCATAACGAAGTATGCGAGTGCCTTATGCATCGTCGCAGTAGAATCTCTGGTGAGATATCCGGGTTAATGGAGGGAGTGATGACAACGGCTACCAGCAAGGAGAAATTCAGTTACAGGGTATGGCGATACAACGGGGCTCCCGGAGAGCTGATACCTCTTCTGCAGTCTGCCCAGGAACACTTTGGTTACATACCAAGACGTGCGATCAACTACATTTCCGGAGTAACCGGAATACCTGAATCGGATATTTATGGTGTTATTACTTTCTACAGCCAGTTCCGGCTTCGTCCAATGGGCAAGTACGTTGTCCGTGCCTGCGCAGGCACAGCCTGTCATGTATCCGGCGCGAAAATGATCATAGAGACTATCGAGGATGAGCTTGGAATTGAGGTTGGTGATACGTCTGAAGATGGAATGTTCACACTCAATACTGTAGCCTGCATCGGCTGCTGCTCTCTTGCGCCTGTTATAATGATTAATGACGAGACTTACGGTCGGCTGACACCTGCGTCGCTGAGGAAACTGCTTCGGAAATACATCCGGAAGGTTGGGGAAACCGCCGCTTCCATTGAGAATGTATCCTGTGCCAAATAAATATTTCGATTGACGGAGTTCATTTGAGAAAAACGTCTGGAGCGCTGAAATGAAGAAAATTGTAGTAGGTATGGGCACATGCGGTCTTTCCGCCGGAGCACGTCCTGTGCTTGAAAGGCTGAGGGAACTTGCTGATGAGAATCCGGACATCTGCCAGCTGACAATATCCGGCTGTATCGGGATGTGCTACAGGGAACCTCTGGTGGAAATAAGGGATGCTGAAAGCAGAGCATTCTACGGAGGAGTCACCCCCGAATCCGCTGAAAAGATCTTTGAGAATCATGTGCTGAATAATGAGAGAATAGAAGACGACAACCTGGTTTACATTATTGAGCCGGATGGGTCAACTTCTGGTTCTGAAGCTGACTTTCTTGATCTTCAGGAAAGAATAGTCCTACGCAATTGCGGTACAATCAATCCTGAGTCCATTTCCGATTATGAGAAATCAGGCGGTTACGAAAGCCTTAATAAAGTTCTTTTCAAGATGTCTCCGGAGGAGATTATTCAGGAAGTGAAGAACTCAGGTCTTCGTGGAAGAGGAGGAGCCGGATTTCCCACAGGTCTGAAATGGTCCTTCGCCGCCTTAAATGAAGCTGATAGAAAATATGTTGTATGCAATGCCGATGAGGGCGATCCGGGCGCATTTATGGATAGGTCTGTTCTGGAGGGAGATCCTCACTCCGTTCTAGAGGGTATGATCATATGTGCCAGAGCTATAGGCGCGAACTTCGGTTATATCTACTGCAGGGCGGAATATCCCCTGGCAATTCACCGGCTTGAAATAGCCCTGTCAGAAGCCAGAGAAAAGGGTTATCTCGGGGAAGATATACTGGGATCCGGCTTTGATTTTGACGTTAAAATCAAGCAGGGCGCTGGAGCGTTTGTCTGCGGAGAAGAAACAGCGCTTTTTGCCTCAATTGAGGGCGAGCGTGGAATGCCCCGTATCCGTCCACCTTTTCCAGCGGAGAAAGGTCTCTGGCAGAAACCCACCAATAACAATAATGTGGAAACCTATGCAAATATTCCCTGGATAATTATGAACGGTGCTGACACATATGCCGCTTTTGGAACAGAGAAAAGCCCTGGCACCAAGGTATTTGCCCTTGCCGGTAAAGTCGTTCACGGAGGTCTTGCCGAGGTTTCCATGGGAACAACAATAAATGAACTTGTTTTCAGTATCGGCGGCGGCATCAAGGACGGCAGGTAGTTCAAGGCAGTACAGATGGGA
>JAUWJE010000162.1 GCA_030607835.1 Candidatus Fermentibacterota bacterium
AGCATTATCGGAATATCATCCTTCACTTCATATACAAGGGCACAGGAATGACATACAAGCACTTCTTCAGGATCGGTTCTGTATTCCAGTTCACCCTTGCACTTCGGGCAGGCAAGAATCGAAAGTAATCTGTCATCCAGCATAATACACTCCTAAATTATGAAAACACCGTCCTCGATAATCCTGTCCTCTGAACCATCTTTCCGGACACCTAAAACGGAAACCTCTTCTGAACCGATCATGAAATCGGTGTGAACGAGAGATGAATTGCATCTAGTAGCTTTCAGTTCCTCGTCGGACATACTTGTTCCATTCTCAATACAATCAGCGTAACCGTTACCAAGAGCAATATGACATGAAGCATTCTCATCAAATAAAATGTTCTGGAATATCTTTCCGCTTCTGTAGATGGGTGAATTGACATCAACAAGAGCGACTTCTCCAAGTGCTTTTGCTCCCTCATCGAATTGAAGATACTGATCCAGAACTGCTTCATTCCGATCAGCTCCAAATTCGACAACTTTACCCTTCTGGAACCTGAACCATGCACCTTCAACCTGTGATCCAAGTACTTCTACAGGACGTGTTGTCCTGACCGTTCCCTCGGTTCGAGTGTAATCAGGAGTGCTGAAGATCTCTTCGGTCGGAATATTCGGAAAGAATACGATGCCACTCTGATTTACACATCTTCCACCTGCGAATACTCTGTTCGGAGACATTCCGACATACAGGTCGGTTCCCGGACCTGTGAAATGTATCATGTCATAGCGCATTCTGTTCATATGCTCTGATCTTCTCTTAAGTTCGGCATCGTGCTCGAGCCACGCCTTTGCGGGATCATCCCGATCCAGACGGAGTACTGGTATGAGTATTTCCCATATCCGTTCTTCCCAGTTCGCGGAATCTCCAAGTACCTTTGCTGCCCAGGCTTCGGTTGGGAAAAGACATACGTTCCACGCGATTCTGTTAGCCGAAATCCCCTTCAGAAAATCCTGGCTTGCCAGTGAGATCGCCTTGCTTGCCCTGCCCAAACGCCTGGAATCAGCACCTTCCATAATATCGGGATTCTCCGGACCTCTAAGAGAAATGCTGCTCCAGGAATCACTGAGATAGCTCTCATACATATTCTCCACATGGGAGGGTACGAAATCAAGATATTCTTCCTTTTTGACCCTGTCTAAGCGCATTCTGCCTAATTCAGAGTCCGAGTATTTTACAGAGACAAGAGAGGCTCCGTTTTCGTACGCAGTGCGAGCGAGTTCCCTGACAAATTCCTTCTGTACTATCTCAGTCCTTATGAGGAGAGGCTTGCCCTCCTGTTGATTGATAGCGGTCTTAATAATTATTTCCGCATACTTCCTGTGTAGTTCAGTTCTCTTCATGATTCTCCGTTCAATAATTAAAACAATCCGAGGAAATCTATTCCAAGCGCTCTGTAACTTCTTCCCCCGGTTTCAAGCATATCGATGAACTGCAGTGATATTCTGACCTGGCCAAAACTCTCCCAGTATACTTCTCCGCTCAGAAAGCCTCCTCCGATGTCAAAACGGACTGAGTCAGCTTCATCTGTAGCGAAATCGTACTCAAACGCCATTCCGAATCCAGCTGGAAATGATTTGTCAAGACCGGTCCAGACACCGGCATGCACAAGTTCCCTGACATCGGCGCTGATACCGAAGTGGAGGGCCATATCCCCACCGATTGTCTGAAAATTCTTGCTGAGTGCCAGATAAAGATCCCTGGCTTTTCGTCTGTACATTCCACCCCTTCGAACAGCTTCAGGTTCATTATCAAATCCAAGAACCATTCCGGGAAGAGGTATGGTTTCATCAAGCAGACGAAACCTTGCTTTAAGATAGATATGCTCAAACCACGATGGCTCGCTCATACCGGTGATATTCCATCCTCCGTAACCAAGACCCGCAGCAAGCCTCGGTATTATGCCAAGGCAGAATGAAAACCGTAATCCATCATTGGGAAATGTATTCAGAGAGATGTAATATGTCCTGGGTGCGACAATACCCGCAGTTGGTTCACGTACTATTCTCATCAGTTCGCCGGAACCACTGACTCCGGCAAACAGAAGTAACAGGCTCATCAGAAGAATTTTCCTCATATACGCGGTCCCCTTCCTCTTGACAGAGATACGGATTCATTCCCCAGAAGTTCTCTAAGTTTTGAAATCAAATCTGCGTCAGGATCAACTTTCAGAGACCTGGAATGGCCCACTACTTTCCATCCTGAACTGTGCTTTATTATGACTGATACATCTCCCTTGCCTGAACTGCTCCTGAGACAATCCACCGCTTTCTCAAGAAGATCCATTCTGGGGTTGCTGCCATCTATAATAATAGTCACTCCGGTTCTCAGTATAGACCTGACCTTGTCCAGCGGAAAAATCATTCTGGCGCTGAAACGGCTGTCTCCCCTTCTTCTGGAAACCTCTCCGTCCATCAGAACAAGACAATCAGGTTCAAGCAGGTCACCATATTTTTCGAGAACATCATTAAACACAACAACCTCACCTGTACCCCGGCGACCTTCAACCAGCACAAATGCCATGTCACCACGTTTTGTGGGAATGATCTTCTTCTTCAATATCATACCGGCTGTAGTTATGAGTTTCCTGTCGCTTTCATGAGCATGTTCAATTGGTTCGTTGGAAAAACTGTCAATTTCATCGGAATACATTTCAAGAGGATGACCGGTCATGTAGAATCCGAGAAGTGATTTTTCCAGTCTGTACATTTCTTCCAGAGTTAATTCTTCCTTTTCCTCTAATATCGGTACATGATTCACAGAGTTCTCTTCGCTGTCGTCCCGCTTACCCCCGAACAACGACATCTGTCCCGCTTCAATGTGTCTTCTGACCGAGATTCCGTAACTGATAGCGTGCTCCACTGAATCAAGAAGAGTCGCTCTGTTTAGACCGAAGCAGTCCATTGCTCCCGCGCCAATAAGGGATTCAATAGCCTTCTTATTGATTACTCCATTTCTCAGCCTCGTGCACAGATCAAAGATGCTGTCAAACGTTCCATCCTTCTCTCTTGCCTCCACAATCGCAGATGATGGTCCGTCTCCCACATTCTTAATTGCGGAAAGCGCATAGATTATCCCGCCGTCCTGATCTATATCGAACTTGACCGAACTGTAATTAACGGATGGCGGATATACCTTTACCCCAATTCGTGAGCACTCTTCAATAAGTGGAGTTATCCTGTCGATCTTGCCTATCTCACTGGTCAGACACGATGCCAGGAATTCGGAAGGGTAGTAAACTTTCAACCATGCAGTCCAGTAAGCAAGCGCCGCATAGCATACGGCGTGAGATTTATTGAAACCGTATCCGGCGAATTTCTCAATAAGGTCAAAAACCTTCACAGCTGTTTTTCTCTTTACATTCCTGTCAACAGCGCCGCTGATAAACTTCTCCCGCATCTGAGCCATGACTTTCGGGTTCTTCCGAGACATGGCGCGCCGGAGTGTATCCGCTTCCGCCATGGACATCCCGGCAAGAAGGTTTGCTATCTTCATAACCTGTTCCTGATAGATTATCACTCCGAATGTAGATGAGAGAACTTCTTCCAGATCAGGATGGGGATATTTGATTGTAAAGTCGGATGAACCGGATTCAATACCTTTTTTGTTATCAGCGTACAGATCTATCATGTCCATGGAGCCTGGACGGAAAATAGCTACGGCGGCAACAATGTCATCGAAACTGTTGACGTTTATTTTTCTCAGTGCATCACGCATACCGGAACTTTCCAGCTGAAACACACCTGCTGTCTCACCTCTGCCCATCAGTTCAAGAGTCTTACTGTCATCGAATGACAGGTTCTTCACTCTGAAATCCGGATCTCGTCTGCGAACCAATTTCTCAGCCCGATGAATAATCGTTACGGTTCGAAGACCGAGTAGATCCAGCTTCAGAAGACCTATTTTCTCTGCGCTTTTCTTTTCGTATTGAGTCGTGATCCCCTCTTTGGCGGAGCAAAGAGGAACATATTCGCGAAGATTACCAGGAGTTATTATGACACCGGCTGCGTGAACTCCGGAATGCCTTGCGATATTCTCCAGAGTGTAACCAAAATCGAAGAGCTTTTCAATTTCCTTTTCTTCGCTGACTCTCCGCGTAAGCTCAGGAACACTTTTTACAACTTTCGGGAGAGGAGCGTCAGGATCGGGAGCTGATGCGACCAGTTTGGCCAGAACATCTCCCTCCGCGACACTCATACCCATAACTCGCGCCATATCCCTTACTATAGATCTGTTTCTGATCCTGCTGAATGTAATGAGCTGGCAGACATTTTCCCTGCCATACATTTCGATGATGTGATCGATGATCTCACCGCGGCGCTCACAGCAGACATCAAGGTCAATGTCAGGCATTTCCATCCTTGCTGGGTTAAGGAAACGCTCGAAGCTGAGATCGTAATCAAGGGGATTTATGTCAGTAATATCAATCGCATAGGAAACAAGGCTTCCAGCAGTTGAACCCCTTCCGGGTCCCACCGGTATATCTTCGGACCTTGCCCATCTCATCATCTCGGAGACTATGAGGAAGTATCCCGGAAAGCCCATATCCCCAATGATGCTGAGTTCGTGCTCAAGTCTTTCGGTTTCCAGGGAATTCAAATCCCTGCTCAATCTCCTGGTCAGCCCTTCAAAGGAAAGGCGATGGAGATAATCATCGGTGTCCGTCTCCTCTTCAGGAAGGGGAAACTCCGGTAAAATGGGATCACCCTCGATTAAGTTGAATTCACACATCTCCGCAAGTCTGACAGTATTTGATACAGCTTCCGGTATCCATTCGAAAAGTTTCTGCATCTCAAGCGGAGTTTTGACGTAGAATTCAGCTGTCTCAAACCGCATGCGTCCGGGATCATTCAGGGTCTTCCCTGTCTGAAGACACAGAAGTGCCTCATGTGCATGATGATCCTCTCTTCTAAGGTAATGCGCATCGTTGGTCGCCGCGACGATACTCCCGGTTTCCTTTGCGAGGGAAGCAAGAATGGGAAGAACCTTTGTTTCATCGGACAGTCCGTGATCCATCAGCTCAATGAAGTAATTATCCGGTCCAACAAGGTCCTGGTAAAATCGAATAGCGTCTA
>JAUWJE010000071.1 GCA_030607835.1 Candidatus Fermentibacterota bacterium
CAGGGTTATCTGCTCTCTTGAAAATTCAGAGTTTGGAACTGGTCAGCACTCCATCGTATGGGATGGAAGAAGAGAGAATGGAGAGCCTGTTTCGGCTGGGCTTTACTTCTGCAGGATACAGTCCGGTAGGATTTCAGAGACAACGAGCATGTGCCTGTTGAGATAGGATTCATCCGATGATCTGTACCGCAGTTCTAAAAGCATCCACTACGGGTACAAGAACGCACAGCAGAAATATCACTGCTTACAGCACCGGTTGCTTTCCAAGCAGTATTCGTATTGTGAAGTAAGCCTTGCCCGTAATTCTTCAAGTGCTTCACGTTCATCTGATCACCGTCTAGCCATATTGTCTACCGGACAACAATGTCGCTGGACAGACCCTTCCTCAATAACACTACTCTTGAAACCTTCGGAGATCTTTCCCGGGGCTACGATGATGATCTTCTCCGTATGCTTGAGTAAATAAGGTCGCATGGCATGGAGGACATGAATGAACTGGAGAACGATATTCCCTGATCTGGAATATCAGCCTGCCCGGGATTAACAAAACATCTTCAACAGCTTTCATCCATTACACCTTTTGGATAATGTTTTCAGATGAATCTGTATAAACTCTTCAGTTTCCTTCTGTCCAGAACTTTCCCTTCTGGAAGGCAAACTCCTTTCAAACTGCCGTTTGAAGCAATCCGTCTAACTTCGGAATCAAGTACTCTCAGAAGATCGTATAATCCCGCATCAAACTGAAGCTCTCTTTCTATTCCGGATACCGGTTCCGGAGAAGGTGGTTTCTCCTTCTCCTCAAGGCGATATTTTAGTGAGGATCAAATATTCTGATCGTATCTAATTCAAGCAGAGCAGCCTCGAGGGGAGTTTCACACTCCTCATAGGACACATCGTAAACCTGGGAAACAAGTTCAAGGGTCTTCTCGTCAGCTTTTCTCCTGGTGAAATAACTGTTGACCCATCTCCGGACATACCCGAAATACCTCTCATCCTTGAAATGCGGAGGGGTATTATCTCACCATCAGGCAGTGATACCAGAAAAGAATGTATCTTCGGTTCGTCCTCTTCATCAACACAGGATGGCAGGATTGTCCAGGCTATTTCAAGCAGGAAACCATTCTCAGGAGTAGCTCCTGTAGTCTGGCAGTCGAGAATCGCAACCGCCAGACGGTCAAGATCATTCTTCATTCCAGATCATAACTCTGGATCTCTGTCGAAGAACTCACTGGCCCACTGAAAAGCACAGCCTGCATTATCGGCAGCTTTTTTATCGGCGTCACGGTCGCCGACGAAAAGAACGTCCTCGGGAAGAGCTCCGTAAAACTTCATCAAACGGTTCAGCATTGCAGGGTCAGGCTTGCGGCAGCCGCAGCCGCTGTGCGGAACGTGAGGGCAGAGCTCGATAGTACCTTCAACAGGGTTGAAACCGAACGCTTCCCTGAAGGTGTCCTCAAGCAGTCTTACAGCAGTATCCTCCTTAAAGTAACCTACACCAACACCGCCCTGGTTGCTGGCGATGCCGTACCCCACACCGGACGCCTCTCCGGGATGAGCCCAGTCGTATGCAGCCAGTGTCTCGGTTACTCCCGGATAGAGCTTCCATTCACCGGCCCTGTTCGGGCATGGTTGCCCCTCAATCGAACAGTACCTGAGTGTTCCGTCAGCATCGAAGATAATTAAGCGATAATTCATTTATTAAATTCTCCCCTGAAAGAGTTTCGGGCAGTTTTTGAAATGCTATGAAAACAGCGCTTGTAAACGTTAAAATACTATCTGAAGTATAGACGGCAAACATTGCAGGTTTTCCGTCTGAATCAGGAGGTGTATATTAAAAAACCTGTTCGCTGGTATATATGATTGAGGAAGAAGGCTGCATGAAATGATTCTTAAAAGAGTGAAAAGAGAACTTGCGTATTATCGAGCGCTTTTAACTCATCCGCGAACACCCGGAATTTCGCACTCTTCCCTGATTATCTCGTTCTGCAGAAGGGCCAGAAGAAAAGCCCACAAAACAGTATACCTGTAGTTTGTAAGAGTAGCCGCAAAACCTGCAGCAAAGAGCAGCATTATGATAGCGGAGAAGACGCCCAGAGATATTCCGGCTCTTTGATTGCTGCTGGTTCTCAAGAAAAGCCTTGCAGCCCTGACAAGTGCGCTTATGAATATTCCCAGTAATACAACTACTCCTATTAGCCCCATGTTAAGAGCTATCTGAAAATATGCGCTGTCAACGTAATACACGGTAAAAATCGTTCCCAAATCTGGTCTGAAGCAGGTATAAAGCGCACCAAATCCTTTTCCCGATATCATGGAGGGTCCGCGAAGCTCTTCAATTATGGCACTCCAGGCAACTATTCTGGAAATTGTTGAAACGTCGGTGAGGTAACTACCGCTTTCGGTCCTGGTTCTTTCTGCGACATTTGATGCGGAGAGAATGCCCATGGCAGATACGGTAAAAACAATGACAATAAGCAGGACAGCCAAAACGGTCAGTGTAGTTATGAGTTTTCTGCCAAACCGAACACAATCTTTTTTTCTGAAAAGATTCAGTATCCAGGCTCCTGCAAGAGCGAGGAGAATTCCGCCCCAAATCCCCCTTGTCTGTGACAGTATTACAGATGCGCCCATCACAATGAACGAAAGTATTACAAGAATGATTGAGGGACGGTTTTCCCAGTCCTTCCACAGTCTTCCGAGAAACACCAGCATAACCATGGCAAATGCGTTGGGCTGCCTGGTTGCAACCCTTACTCCTGTTGTTTCCCTGATGTATACATTCTCTCCGTAGCCAAGATAGCCCTTGATTGCATAGATAATAGATCCCACAACAGTTGATATCAGCAAAGTGCGCCATAGCCATATAGAATTTCTCTTATCGGTCAGTATCCATAGAAAAGGAAAGTAGAGGAAATACCCCCCAAAGGTTTTTATTTGATTTGTCAGGGATGCTAAATCCCGTCCAGCAACAAACCCCCTGTATATTGCGATAAAGTATAGTATCAGATAGATGAGTATAAAGGTTCCCTGGACCCCTATCTTGATCCCCTTCATTGACCTGTCCGGAATGGACAGGACCCAAAGCCAGATGAAAAGAACAAGCAGAAGTTCGTCCGGTCTGAATATCCATAGTTGAACCGCTCCCAGCTGGAATACGGTAAAAACTAACTGAAGTGAGAAGATCACCATGAGAATTCTTACAGGAGACCCGGCAAGTAAAAAGATAGCAGCGGGTACTGTCAGCAGGAGGACTCCAAGAAGCAGATGTTTCGAAAACATCGAAGTTATGAGAACCAGGCCTATTACAAATAGGGATACAGAACAGAATCTGGAAACAAACTCATCGTCTCGCAATCCGGAGAAGTTCAGGAACTCAGGGAAATTCCATTTTTTAGATCTTGTTTTCCATTCACTTCTATTGGGTGGCATAATCCTTATCTATCGCTTTGGAATTAAACTGTCCTCAAACCACAATTGCGGGACTTGCTGAAACAGTACGTTTTTTGTTATCAAACCTGATGTGCCCACGTGAAACCGATGATACAGCCTGTAGCTCTCATCGGTCAATGATAGATCAGCTTAATCTAAGAATATTCCCGATCCTTCCGTATATTTCACGAGAATGACGAGATTGAAAGATGAAAGTATACATATGTATGTAAGATGTCTGATCTCAAATTAGATTCCAGAGGGCTCTACCAGAAGTATTCATTTAGATTATGTTTGGCACTTGCTTGAATATGTGCAGCTCAAAGAAACAAATAAGTAGTTGAAGTGTGCCGAATGGTATTGCTGATCAAGATGTGATCCTGGAGGATCATTTGAAGATATCGGTTCTTACAACTGATTCGGTGCCCCTGCTTGGCGGTATTTCTGATTATACTCACGGTCTCATGTCATCCACTGTTAATGAGATCCAATGGAATCTCAGAACCTCAGCACCAGGATCAGCCGAAGAGGACAAATTGCTTCCTTATCCAGTACACCGCTTTGCCATCGTTCCCCGTCTGGTAGGGAATCGATTCGGTGATGGTCTAGCTTTCGTGCGTAAGTTCAATACTTTGTGGTGGCGTCTGGCTAAACGGAAAGCTGGTTATACCCAGGTCAGGAAGACTATTGTGGAAGATCGGCCAGATGCTATCCTCATTTCCCGTTGGAATGAAGATGCACACTGGTGGTGCAGGGCCTGCATTGATATGGGGATTCCGTACATCATGATTGCTTATGGACTGGAGCTGGTCATGTCCGTTTCCGGGAAACTAAACACCGGAAGGAAAGATGACTTTACTCAGGCGGTACTGGTTTTTGCAGACAGCAGGCACGTGGCAGATCTGGTTAAGGAGCTTTCAGAGGGAGTCTGCCCTGTACAAGTACTGAATCCCGGGATCACTCCTGCAAAAATGAAAGATGTGCCGAATGAGACTGCTAAAAGTCTCATGAAAAGGCTGGGGATTAACAGTAGATTTATCCTTGCCATGGGCCGGCTTGTTCACAGAAAAGGGTTCGATCTTGCGGTGAAAGCATTTGACATGATAGCCGAAGATAGGTCGAATATCGATCTTGTTATTGCAGGAGACGGTGATGATCGCGATGAAGTGATCACAGCTGCCAGTAATTCAAAACACTCTGACAGGATCAGAATACTCGGCAGCATATCCGATCTTGAAAGGAATATTCTTCTTCAGGAATGTGAATTCTTCATAATGCCCAATCGATCCGTCGAGGGTGACCTGGAAGGTTTCGGCATAGTGTTTCTTCAGGCAAACCTTTATGGCAAAGCTGTTATTGGTGGAAACAATGGCGGTGTTGGGGATGCAGTCCTAAACGAAGAAACTGGCCTTCTTGTGGACACTTCAAATACTTCTTCACTTGCCTTTTCGATAACTCGACTTCTTGATGACAAAGAACTGGCTGATTCTTTGGGTAGAGCAGGTAAAGATCGAGTGCTTAAGGAGTTCAAGTGGAGCCTTCTGTCCAGGATATTTTTACGAGGAACCCAGGAATTTCTGTTTTCCACATGTAAGCCTGATCGGAAAAAGGGACAATGATTAGGGAGATTCTAGGATTTCGGGAAAAGATCGTCAAAATTGGTCTTCCAGCCCTCATCAGCAACGCCGTCATTGTATTGTGGGGATTTTTTTCGATACTGATCATCAGGATTCTTCCGGAAGAAACCTATGCAGCATACGCGATTGCGCGGAGTATACAGATCTTCGCAGTAATGTTCGGTGGCAGTTTCATAATGAACTCCATTGTAAAGCATATATCAGAGGGTGATACCGATCGCGAAAAGAAGATCTCCAACGCCGGAATACTACTTTCTATGATCACCGCCGGATTCGTGGCGATAGTCCTTTTATTCTCTGGTAATCTGATACAATCATTCTATTCGGACATAGATCTGACAGGTATTCCGCTTGTGCTGGCAATACTGGTTGTGACAAGCACAGCGTCCACTCTCCCAAGAAATTGTCTGGTGGCCAGGCATAAGACCCTGCAAATAATGTATTCCGATATCGCTTCGATACTTGTTCGAATAATCACGATATGTGTTTTCATCCTGACGCATTCGCTGAATTCACCTGTACAGATATTCGGAGCCATTATAGCCAGTAACATAACCTCTCTTCTTGTTTGTCTATATTTCGCCAGAAACGATATGGACCTATCTCTGGGATTTGAGAAAGAGCATGTATTCATGCTGTTCCGATTCTCGCTGATTCTTCTGGGTGCAGGTCTTGCCAATTCGATATACACCAAGACGGATATACTGATCCTGGGGAAGATGGCAAGCAATGCAGAAACAGCCGGTTATTCAGCATGCCAGACTCTTACGTCTCTGATGGTTAACATAAATGTGGCATCAAAGATTGTAATGCTCCCCCTTCTTTCCAGAATGTGGCAAAGCAAGGAAAACCGAAGGAATGTGATAAGAAGAGTCATGGGGGCTATTATTCTCATCAATCTATTACAGATACCTGTTGTGATACTCTTTGCAGGATTTCCCAGGCAAACACTTCATCTGCTATACTCCGGCAAGTATGATGGAGCATCGGCTATTCTCATGGTTCTTGGGCTACTTGCATTAGTAAGAGTATTCGGTAGTCAATTCTCGAATCTATCAGTGGCTATGGGGAAACCCTCTTACCCCCTCTACAGCCTGATTGTATCGGCCTTCTTCAACATTGCACTGAATATTATTCTGATTCCTGATTACGGAGCTTTTGGAGCGGTAATTGCAACAGTTATAGCTGTAACATTGGGTTCTGC
Source organism: Candidatus Fermentibacterota bacterium (assembly GCA_030607835.1). Taxonomy (GTDB): domain Bacteria; phylum Fermentibacterota; class Fermentibacteria; order Fermentibacterales; family JCC-6; genus Aegiribacteria. The sequence goes on from JAUWJE010000071.1 coordinate 6,271, forward strand.
ATCGGTTGTATTCTTAACCACCCGTTATTGCCGGAGTCACATATCAGCCATCTGAAGGTGATGGCATGAATCAGAAAGGAATCCTGCCACTCCGCTCCGGGTTACGCCCTCTGCTCCCTGTCAGCTGTTAACACAAGGCTGAAATCAACCTTGAACAACCCCTTTTCCTGTCTTGACAATCCAGACCACCTCACTACCACACCTGTTGCTTTAGTGTATAGTATGTAATGACAAATGTGGATGGATGGTTATGACTTACTATCTGGAAATTCAGGAAGGGCGCTTCCAGATGTAATGAAGAAATCCATTCCTTTCGGATGGCTTCATAAGATAGGGTGCGGAGATGATGACGGAATGAAAAATCAAGCGGTGTTTCTTGTACTTGCGTTTACGACTTCTGCTTTTGCCTGGAGTGAATTGTTAGTGATTAACCAGGTTATTGCTGTGCCGGTCCAACCGGAACCGGCTCCTCCCGAACTGATCATGGGCAGAGGCCTGATGAGCCAGGGTCAGCTTGTTTCTTTTTTCATGGAACAGAATCCCGATGCGGATGAGCAGAAGGTCACTCGTCTGGCGGCTTTATATATCGAAGAATCTGCCTTCGAAGGTGTCAATGCGGATGTAGCCTTTGTCCAGATGTGCCTGGAGACCGGATTCCTCCGTTTCGGAGGGCTGGTCACCGAAGACATGAACAATTTCTGCGGTCTTGGAGCTGTCAGTACTGAACAATCCGGACTAGTTTTTCCGGATGAGCGAACCGGCGTACGAGCTCATGTGCAGCATCTGAAAGCATACGGTTCGCCGGATCCGCTAACGGGAGACCTGGTCGACCCCCGTTATCAATATGTCAACCCGAAGGGAAAATCGCCGGATATTCATGGACTTGCGGGTACCTGGGCTGCCGACCGGCAATACGGCGAAAAACTGGCCTACTTGCTTGAGCGGTTGTATTAACAGAGATCTCAGCACATTCATCAGGCACTTGACCGATGACACAGCAACTCTGGCTTCTTAACGGTACTAACCAAGTATGTCTCTTAAGGCATGATGGGGTCAGTCAATGTACAACCATCGCGATCGAAGATTACACCCTCATTCATGAAGAATTCTGCTGGATGCGCTTTGAATCTGAAGGAGACGTTCAAAGAGGCAAGGAGCTATTACCTTCAGAATACGGCATCAGAACTGCTCACTCCCCAGGAGATATTCGAACTCAACGGCGGAGCGCTGGGACTGATTCCTGATGATATGATAGATGATCTGATCGGGGACTTTTCTGAACCGGTCAGGGCGGCTCTGGAAGCTGAAGCCAGAATCAGAAGGGCTCTCTCCAGTGCTGAATCCTCATATGAGGAACTGGAGGAGATCGCGGTCTTCCACGGTGATCCACCGGAGGAGTACAATGAAAGGGATATTCCTGAGGGCAGATGGTTATTACATCCGCTACTTCCCGACAGGATACAAGCACACACGGGTGGAGATCTGGATACCAGAGGATGAAGGCGTAGATCTGTCATTCGCAGGAGAACTTGATTCGTCTGGTGGAAACGCGTTTGGGAAGGCACCCTATCGTCTCCATAAGGGTTCTTCGTCGCCATACAATGATCCGACAGTCATACAAGATTTCATTCCTGGTGGAGAAGGAACAGCACAGCCGGGGAATAGTCTCAGTCAGAGACTTTCAGTGGTCATGGGCAAACCTCAGGCTCAGGTTGATGAAGCAATTGCCAGGATCCGGGATTCTACGGACAAGTTCTCGACGCTTTGCAGTATTCTCACCTTCGATATGACCAGCCTTCGATGTTGGAGGTGAGTTAAAAGGCTGGATTGTCGATCCTGGAATTGATAAGATTATTAGCACATGGAGCAGTGTAATCAAGGCAATCGGAGTAGACCCACCAAGATCCGATTACACTCTTTATGCGATCCCATTGATTGTTCATATAGATCCAATCCTGCCCGGCGACGACCTTTCAGCAGAAAAGGCTGCCGCACTTAACTCCTTCGCTGA
>JAUWJE010000048.1 GCA_030607835.1 Candidatus Fermentibacterota bacterium
ATATTTCTCCACAAGCGAAGATAGTGCCGGCAACGCCATAACAAGGTCTCCGAGCCAGTTTGGAACCCTGACAACGAGAGACAATTCTGTTTACCAGCCTGTCCTGAGAAGCTGTGACCATGCCTCAACGAATTCACTCTCATTCGAGACCGTGGAATAATTACACCATTTGATAAAAGTGCCAGAAGTATCCATTGCAACCACAGGTACATCAAGAGCGCATGCATCACTCCATAGATCCTCTGAATCGGTTGCTACCGCTGATGCTCCTGCTATTATCGCAGCTCTTGTCTCCCTATCCAGATTTTCAAAGTCAGTTGATTTACCTTCAAGAGAGACGGTTCTAAGTGGGATCTCAGGTCTGTGCTTTTCCAGTATGGAGATCGCTGAAGAAGTAGTGACTATATATGGCAGCGCGCGCCCGGATACAGGAGCCATCAATTTTGCGGCATTTTCCCTTATCTTCTGCTGAATCACCGGTTTCCAGTTTGTTTCGGAGTTGATTCCAAGCGCACTGCAAATTTGATGCAGCATAATCGGATAATCTTTGGAATCAGTTAGCACTCTAAGATTGATGTGTGGTGAATCAGTTTCCAGCGGTGCAATTCTAACACCAGCACCAGAACTCATCAGAAGGTCTCCGACATTATTATCAATTGTCGTGTAAGGATAGAAAAACAATGTATCATCTTTGAACAATTCATCATCAAGAAGACTGGGCATCTTTGGATACTTATCATAGACGTGAATCCGTGGTTTCCACTGAAGCATATTCAAGAGTTCACCATCGTCTATTTTACAGATTATTGACATATTGGTATTCGGATAAGCTTTCTGAAGCATATTAGCCAGATACATGGCCGGCCATATATCTGAATCTGCAGCCCCGCTGAAAATCACTATCCGTGAGGGTTGCAAAATGTTGTCAGGAAAATGAATGATATTCCTGCTTCTATAGCGCCTTTTAGACGGTTTCTTAAGGAAGCGCCTGAAAATATTCGACAGATTACTCATTCGAAATCCTCCAGTAACATTCCGGCATAAATTTTTGCAGTCGCAGTATAGGTATCTCCTGTGACTACGGATTGCAGAATGGTCATTGCTGCTCCGAAACGGTTTTGCTCATATTGAATAAGTCCAAGAGCGATAAGAGGCATCCCCTCACCGGGAAAATTTTCAATTAGGAACGAAGCAATTATTTCTGCTTCTATATACTCCCCTGTCTGCAACAGGGCAAAACTCAGATCAAGGGCGGAATAGTAACGCTCCCTTGATGTTCTCGCTGATGACCAGGATTCTCTGTAATATTGTACCGCGATTTCCGCATCCCCCCTGAGTTGCGCTGCAAGTCCACTGGCCCTTGCTTTGAGCCATGGATCAGCATAGAGAGAATCAAGACTGTTGCAGGCTAATTCCGAAAGACCGCTGCTCCAGGCTAATCTGGCATACCAATATTCAAAATAGCTGGATTCCAGCGGATATAATTCAAGAGTAAGAATCAGATCGTATGCATGCCTGTTCTGACCTGCATAAAGAGCTTCCTCAAGAAATCTGCTCAGTATACGGACTTCTCCACGCAAATTGCTTTCTTCAATATAAGCAGCTCCCGCTTCGATGAATTCACCATTTATCTCCAGCTCTGATCCGGATGCAAATAGAATGACTACTGTTAAAATGAATTGCATTATCATTTGTCTACTCCAGAATCCTGGAAAGAAGTCTCTTAAGCAGTCGGAGATAACTAAGCAGACCTGCTAAAGCTGACAGAAGAGCTATTATAGTCAATGGCCAGTGCAGAGATATAAATAAGTGTTTATCAGGAAAGGCCAGTTTACCTGATGCAACGATCAGAAGGAGATAGCTGAAAAGAACCGCCAGACGCTCTCCAGTTGTTATTGTCACAACCGGGACGAGAATACTCCAGGATATCACTGAAAGAGCCAGAAGCATCAGGAGATGGTAACCAGCAAGAATGCTTGCACTTACAGTATCTATAGCTCCAAGTGAAATTGAAAGTGAAAATAGCGCTACTGAGAGAAATAGCTTGTCCGCGATGAAATCCATGACCTTGCCCGGATATGAGGTTTGTTTTAACCTTCTTGCTAACCAGCCATCGAGATAATCAGATATGCTGCAGACCAGTATTATCCAGAAAAGCAGTTTCACGTTATGAGTGCGATAGATAACCAGAAGAATTGCCGGAACACCAAGCAGTCGAATCCATGTTATCAAAGCTGGTAGAACGGGGAGCCTTCTTGATATCTCACCTGTTATCCGCTGGATTTCATGTTTTAGCATGATCGGATATTTCCATTGGTTCTTTGACTTGGAATTATTGATTATCTGTTACCGCCTTCAGCATTTCCTGATTTTAATAGACTGTCAAGAGCTTTCATACCAATCCAGTCCTGCTCCCACGTAAAAGAGGATGAGAAAAAGATTCCTGACAACCTCTCGAGATCTGCAGGTCCGATAAACGCATCAGAATGAAAATTCCCGTCAGGTGATGCATGCATCCAGCCCCGTGACAGCACGGCGGCAAGAGCTGAGCTGTAATCATCATCCTGAAGATCAGGCGGAATATCCACATCATTTGAGATGACACCGTAAAGTTCAAATCGTCCATACCAGGACAGGGCAATTCCCAGATCCCTTCTGGTCACAGGAATTATGCTTCCTCTTCCCTCCATCCATATTTCCGCTTCAATAATCCTTCCGCTGTTGACGAGAAGACAGATCAGAGTAATAAAAGCCTTTCTGTTTCCATTATTCAACTGAGACTGAAGCATTCTCTCGGAATACCGGCTCCAGTTTGTACTCGTCTCCGACTGGATATAGAACCCCGATGCCTCCAGCCAGAATTCCCGCTGATCTTCAAATGAAGCAAATGATGTTGAAACAGAGAATAGCACGATTACAAGAGCAATAATACTGGAGCGGGTAACGGGGATTGAACCCGCGACATTCAGCTTGGGAAGCTGATACTCTACCAACTGAGTTATACCCGCTCCGAAACGATGAATCGAATAGATATTCAAGTTACCTCCGTCAAATCTATACTCAAAGATTCAGAAGAACAGCAGAATAGACAATTTTTGCCTCACCCTCAAGCCACCAGCCGTCTCCGTTCTTTCCAACAGTAAGGTTCTGTCCGCTCCTCACCTGAACCTGGATCGGTATTCTCTGCTTATATAGCAGATTCGTGCAAATAGCTGAAGCAACTGCTCCTGTTCCGCATGCAAGTGTTTCTCCTTCAACACCCCTCTCCCAGGTCCGTATCTTGATTCCGGAGTCACCGCGGATGGAGACATAATTAACATTAGCTCCGGCAGTACCGAATATCTCATTGCTTCTCAGGGATGACGCTTGTTCCGTAAAATCATCAAAGTCATCATTATCGATAAATATCACAGCATGCGGAACACCGGTATCCAGAAAGGATATCAGACTGTTTTTTACCGGCAGGTCAAGTGATTTGTTGAGGAAATGGATAATCGGGTCTGTCATCCAGATTCTTGCAGTATTTGAGGATGTTATTTCAGCCTTATGAATTCCAACATCACTTTTGAATGAGAAAGCACCACTGCCGGGGGCAACACCTTGAAGAACAGCATACACTGCAATGCACCTGCCTCCATTACCGCACATCCCTGCCGGATTTCCATCACTGTTGTAGTACTTCATTCTGAATGGATACTTCGGATCGGATTTCATCTCTATCAGACCATCAGCTCCGACGGATAATCCTCTTTGACAGACATTTCGAATAAAATCATTACTAAGAATGTGATCAAGGGAGGAATCCATATTATTCACCATTATGAAGTCATTTCCAGCGCCACTCATCTTACAGAATTCAATCTTCATGATCGAACCTCTTTCAAAAGCGATTGCAACTCCTCCGCAGCTTCCACGTTTCCAGGATCTTCCTCAAGGACAATATCGTACTGCTGTATTGCATCAGAATATCTGGCTTCTGATAGATATAATCTTGCCAGAAGTAATCTTAACTCCGTCATAGAACCACACCAGTACATGAATGTCTCAATATCCTCAGTAAGATAATCAAGGCTGTAGGTTCCCTGAATATACATTTGAATCAGGTCATTGAGCATCATCCCTGTCACATCCTGGGGCCCTCCACTGGATACTCCAAGAAGAAGAGCAGCTGAAAGCATGTTCGGATCATTCATCTCGACACCTGTATCTGCAAGATAACCGGATGCCGATCTTGGATCTGCCAGAAGCGCTCTTGCGGAATCATAGCTATCGTAGCAGTGAGAATAACGGTTCTCAAACAGAAATTCTCTTCGAGAGATATCCTCAATTCCTCCAATTCTGAATATTCGGAGAGAGGGTCCCTGAAAAACAAGTGAGAGTGAATCAAGTGCCTCCGGATTGTAATGCATTTCAAGAGCAACCGCGTCAGGAGGAATATCAGTCAATCCAGCCAGATAAGATAATCCTGTATAACTTCTATCAAAGAGGAAATCAGCCTGATATACTACAAGATCACATTCTTTTTCTATCATGAAAGAGATAAGACTGTCTTCAGATTGGAATACTATTTCGGCAAATCTTATTATCGTATTTCTGTTATCTTCATTCTCAAAAAAAGTATGAGTTACAACAGGGTGTTCCGTATAGGCGGATATCAAACCGGAGATATGCCAGAAACTGAGAAATGCTTCATCAGGAGCTGATTTTCTGTCAATCCAGAAGATCATGTCATCCACTTCGGTATCGCTGAGGAGTGATGCATTATTTCTGAACTCAAGACCGGTGGATGATATAGCTTCAGCGATACTTGCAGGGAAAATCGAATGAGTGATAATCAGTACAACTACAGGTATGATCGCCCAGGTTTTCCTCAGTGATTCCGCAATAACGGGGATCAGGGCAACAGCAAGCAGGATATGAAGGCGATCAAAGAAGAGATATCCGGCAAATGATAAAGGGAGAAACCAGAAGAGGAGTGTATTCCTTTTTGTTTTAAAAAACGAAGGAATTCCCGGTATTGCTGCTATAAGCGGAATCCCGAACAGAAAAAGGAATTGAGCGGGAGTTGGCGTTGTATACCCGGAAACCCAGAACAGTCTGGCGTTGGCTGAAAGCAGAGATGGGTCTGATGGATGTGCAAACCAGAAACGAAGTTTTGCCATAATTACCGCTCCGACATGTCCGGTTGAGCCTGATCCCAGTATAACAGATATCAAAGCAAGAGCTGAAGCTGACCAGAACAGCCATTTTTTTCCTGAAGAGGGAACTAAGAGAAACAGAGCGATTACGGTTGCAGGACTTATCCATGCTGCATCATGCCTCATATGAGTGAGAAATATTGCGGCGAGGATCTGTGCAAGGGCAAGCGATATTCTGAGCTGATACGGAACCTTACCCGTTTTGTACTCTTTCCAGAGAATGTAAAGAAGCAGAATAAAGGAGAGGAACGCAGTAACTTTCCATGCGGCGAGAGCAAGGAATAGAACCACTCCCGAAGCGATGCAGGCAGTACATACATTTCCAAAGGCATTCTTCTTCCCTGAAAGCGATCTTTCTGTAAGCCATCCAAGGATGATTATCAGTGGAAGTGCAACTGTTTCTCGGTAGAATGATTCACCCCTGGTTCTGAGTAGAGCCGGAAGCATAAAAGCGTAGAGCGAGGAACCGGCAAGCGCATACACGATTTTATAATCAGCAGCGCGAAGCCAGAAGTATAGAGCAGGTATTGTCAGCAGAGGAAACAGCAGACAGAAGAAGCGCAGAAATTCATTGAAATCGCCACCTGTAATTCTATGAAGCCCTCCTGCAATGTACTCCTCGAAAATTGAGTTCTCTGAGGTTGGCATTCCCTCAGGGTGCATAACAAGCATATCATGTGAAGGTACCCCCCGCCCCTCAGAGATCATCAAAGCATACCTGTACGATTGTGTTGTCTCGCCCTGCATTCTCGCGGGAGGAGGCATAATGGTATCTGAGAACCAGCTTCTGAAGAGCAGTCCGCCGGCGACAGCAAGTACTAATGATAAAGCAACAGGAATGAAATATTTATTAACTAACATATCTCAACTGTATTTCATTGAGTATTCTGAAATTTGCTGGTAGATTGCTGATTGCTCAGGTTCAGGAGAGCAGGTCCACATGCTGTCTGGCGATAACGGAAGACATTAGTTTAAGTGTTTCTACTGGTCCTGATCCACCTATCGCAACAGATTCAACTGTTGACCAATTATGTCGATTCAACTGCATTTCAAGTTCATCTAGTGGAGCAATAGATGGAAGATCACGTTTATTGAACTGTAATATGGTTGGTAACTGTGACAGATCCATACCGTATGATTCAAGATTGGTTTCCAGATCTTCAATACTGTCAAGGTTCGCATCCAGTCGTTCAGTTAGACTCTCAGCAACGAAAACAATACCATCAACTCCATCGAGTATTACACGCCTGCTGAGCGAGTAGTAGGCCTGTCCCGGAACTGAATATAGATGAAGTCTTATACGATCATTTCCAACGGATGCGAAATTGATCGGAAGAAAATCAAAAAAGACTGTTCGTTCTCCACGTGTACATAATGTAACCAGGCGTCCTCTGTGCTCAGGAGTAATAATGTCACGAATTCTTCTCAGATTCGTTGTCTTCCCTGATAACCCCGGTCCGTAGTAAACGATTTTGTATGCAACTTCATTGACAGATCGATGCATTTATTAATATCAGCCTCTCTATTGGATAGTTAGAGTATATAATTACCATCTTCTCTTCGATCAGCAAGGCCTGCAAGAATTGCAGCTGCAGCCTTGCCTGTAATACTAGCTTTCCCCTGAAAGAGGTCAGGTGCTCCGAACAGTTGTTCATCCAGAAGATAACTCAATACAGGCCTTAATCTTCTAGCTCCTATATCTTCCGTCTCCTCATTCAGATAATTTGCTGTTTTCGCGACTATTTCGGATGCTTTTCTACTTAACTGAAGTGATACCCCATCCGCTTTAAGTAGAGCGGTGTACTGACTCAGCAGAGAATTCTCCGGTTCGATGAGAATTCTGAGAAGATCTTCCTCGGAAAGAGGATGAAGTGTGACTCTCATGGGAAATCTACCCTGCAGTTCGGGAATCAGATCCGAAGGACTGGTTCCGTGAAAAGCTCCGGCAGCAATAAATAGTATATGATCTGTCTTCACAGGACCCCAGCGCGTCTGAACAGTACAGCCTTCAACTACAGGAAGAAGATCACGCTGAACACCCATTCTTGAGACGTCAGGTCCTTTACTTTCATTGAAACCAATTATCTTATCTATCTCATCAATGAAAATAATTCCCTCTTCCTGAGCCAGTTGAAGCCCTTGCTCAATATGACCGCTTCCCTCAAGGAGTCTTCTCATCTCATCCTCAAACAGCCTTTCCCGAGCTTTTGATACCGGTAGTTTACTGCGCCTTCTTCTGGTGCCAATCATTTTATTCATGAGGTTTTTAAGATTTTCACCTGCGGGATTATCGAAACCCACACCCGGCATTATCGGGAATATTTCCATCTGCGCTGTATTCTCAGCGAGGATAAGTTCAATCTCGGTATCCTCCAGAAGACCATTCTCAAGCATACTCGTAAGCTCGATGCTCGTTCTTGAACTGTAACCTGTTTTCTGAAGGCTTTCAATCAGTTTAGCGGTAACACTGTCGTTCACTTCTGCTTCTCTATTTCTGCGGGCATTTTCCGCAGCAATATGCACTCCCTTGCGAACCAGTGATCTAACCATTGATTCAACATCACGGCCGACATAACCGGTTTCAGTGTACTTCGTTGCTTCGACCTTCACGAATGGAGCACCGGTAAGATCAGCGATTTTTCTGGCTATTTCGGTCTTTCCGATTCCAGTAGGACCCATCATTATCAGATTACTTGGATATATTTCAGATCTTATGGCTTCTGGAGTATTCCTTCTTCTGAAACGATTACGGAGAGCAATCGCAACTGCTCTTTTGGCATCGTCCTGACCGATTACATACCGGTCAAGCCATTGAACGGTTTCAGCCGGTGTAAGTATACTGTCCATCAAGATAGCTCCTCTACCTGAATGTCACCACCAGTGTAGATACATATTCCTGAAGCAACAGCAATGCTTTCCAGAGCCATTTTTGAAGGTCCCATCTTCGTATGCCTGTCAAGCGCTCGGGCAGCTGCCAGTGCGTATGCCTGACCGGAGCCAACGGATACAATACCATCTTCCGCTTCAACGATTTCACCTGAACCACCGATTATGAGTGCATGCTCTCTGTCCACCGCGGCAAGCAGAGCCTGAAGCTGCCTGAGATACTTGTCAGTTCTCCATTCCCTTGCGAGATCAACCGCTGCGCGAGGAAGATTACCTCTTGCAGCTTCAAGTTTTTCCTCAAGTCTCTCGACAAGCGCAAAAGCATCCGCTCCGGTGCCGGAGAAGCCGACAAGTACAGTTCCTGAATATAATTTACGAATCTTGCGCGCTGTGCTTTTTACAATGGTCTCACCCAGGGTCACCTGGCCATCAGCAGCCATGGCTGCTTTCCCGTTACGAACAATGCCTATTACGGTTGTGGCATGAATATCCATTATCAGGAACCCCCTGTTAGAATGTTGACCCACTAATACCGTCCCGAAGCACGCCCGGGATCTGGAATTGACGCTGCATATGAAGCGGGAGCCTCAAGAATCTCATCGAGAAGAGCCTCAGACACAACCTCACTTCGTGAAAGAGCGAGATACATCATTGATGGCCGTCCGGCTTTTGCTGCCATCCATGCGACAGCCTCAGGTGATACTCTATTGCTCTCGGTGAGATACCATTCAGCCCACTCCATGGATAGATTAACTCCATCTTCAAGGATCCTCCCCGCGAATGTCTGGATTATCGATGCCTGGGCAGGATCATCCATGTGGTTCGCAAGTAGAAGTCCTGCTGAGACCGAAGACATAATCTGTCCTCTTGAAGCAAGCGTAATCATTCTCTCGATAATATCACCGGGATTCACATCTGATTGAAGCTTGAATTCAGCGGGACTGGATGTATCCATATATTCGAATATCATGGATATTCCGCTCTCAAACGGGTTTATCCTTGAATTGATCGGTGTTGTCTCCGCCAGTCTCGCAAGTGTTGTGTGTGCCAATTCCGCCAGCTGCACGGATAGTGTATCAGGCGGAACTATCATACTTTCAAGAATTCTCGATGCTCCTATGTAGTCTGTAAACGTAAACATCAGAGACATTTCCACTCTCAACCATGCAAAGGGAATGGAGCCGTCATCCAGCGCTTTAAAAAGATTGTCGGACTCGATTTTCTGCTGATAACCAAGCGAGCCATCAATGCCAGTAGCCAGATTCGAGAGATAGTGGCCAAAATTAATAATGTCCTGTTTTCCCAGTCTTTCACCGCTATCGCGAATTTCTCTCGAAAGAACAATCAGTGTATCTCTCGCTGCAGTCGGCCCATACATTCCGTCGACCAGCCTGGCTACAATTCCCGCTCTAGAAGGAAGAATATCAGCCCATTCGTCGGGCAGAGTTGTGAAGAGCCTTTCCGCTTCATCAAGAGCCATCATAACACTGTCAGGCTCTCCAATAGAAAGATAGTGATATGCCAGCTGGTGATAGGCTGAAACATAGTTCCGAAGCAGCTGCACTGTCTGGTCACACTTGTAGATGCCCGGATCATATACTCCAGTAAACTCATAATCATTCATCAGCTGCCATCCTCGATGAGCATTAACAGCATCAACTACCGGGTATTCCGTCACACGAAAGGCGATACCCTCCATCTCCTGGTAATTCTCAAGGAATTGTCTGCTCTCCCTCGCTACTGTACCGGCGAAATAGATTTCTCTGCCATGTACAGGTTTCCTCCGAAGCATTTCCAGAAGAACAAGATCCTGCATTGATAGAGCGCCTTGATTCGCAAAACCTTCGGTTGGCATAGCCAA
>JAUWJE010000108.1 GCA_030607835.1 Candidatus Fermentibacterota bacterium
AGGCTAATCGAACAGGTCAGGTCAAGCTCCCTGCTCCAGTATACTCGAGTTTATCCAGAAGGCTCGCATACAGAAAAGAATGGAAAGAGCGGCAATCAGCCAGAACAATCGACCTCCTGTGCCTTTCCGGACAAGAGGAAGCAGAAGAAATGGCAGGGTCGTGAAGAGAAATCTCGGTCCCCATCCCGTTCCGCCTGACCAGTCGTGAAGCATTCCATGCAGAACAAGTGACAGCACAAAAGGTGTACAGAGGCGCCAGTCCTTCTGGAAAAACAGGGATAATACACACATAGGTGCATAATAGAGAAGACCTTTCCCAGGGCTCAGAAGCAAACCGACAATTCCTCCCCTGAACGGCTCAAAAACCATGGCGGGATCCTGGTTGTGTCCATCCAGAATGGGACTCCCGAATCTGTACCAGTTCACAGAAGCGATAATCAGAATAAAAGGAGCCATTCCAGCAAGAAGTTTCCTCATATTGGCCCAGCCGTTCCAGAACACAGGCAGGAGAAGCAGGCTGTCGAGTCTGATCAGAACAGCCAAACCCATACAAAATCCTGCGAGGAGTGTCTTGTTTCTGCATGAGAAATAGAAGCCTGCCATAGCTGCTGCTGCGGTAGCTGTTACGTCAAATGACATTTTCCCATAGACCAGCGCCATTCCTCCAATAGCAACAACTATCAATCTTGAAACGGAGACGTTTCCATACTTCCGCCGGGCAACAGAAAACAGAAATCCTACGAGAATCAGGCTGAAACATGCATTGAGAACAGCAATTGAAATTTTTCCCGCTTCTGGCCCAAAAACATCTCCAGAAAAGGCTGCCGGAATCAGAAGAATGGAATAGCCGATACTATGAGGTATGAAATTCCCCGGTCTCACGCCATTCACAATCCATCCATACTCCCCCGATGCTGAAAGAAAAGGGCGTTGACCAATCAGGGAGCCTGCTACTTCATACTGCGCAAGTACATCAGTTGTATACATTCTCCCGCCAAATACAAGAACAAGCAAGGCTGTCCACAGGAGTAAAAGACCGCGGAAATATGGATCTTGAATCAGGCTCACTACACTGTACCGTAGAGGGTGTTCCTGAAAATCCCTCGCGCGGAGAATGATTCCTTGAACCGGCAGAGTCCGTAATTGACATCCATATCCAGGGTAAAAGTACCAAGATCCATGTAATGGTATCCCATTTGTTTTGCCCATCTGATAACTTCCATGTAAACCAGATTGACAGGTCTGAATGCCTGATACTCCTGATCGTGAGAGATGTAGAACGCAAGAGTAACTCTGGGGTTGCAGTGGAACATAACCATCCCCCCCAGAACTTTTCCGTCTTTCAGAGCAATGAACTGTTTGATACGATCACTTCCCAGAAGATTTCTAAGAAGCTCAAGTTCATCAAGAGTATGAGTTGGTTTGACACCATGGCGCTGTTGAAGATTTGATTCAAGCACATGATAGTACAGTGAAAAATCGGAATTCTCCTCGACTGTGACTCCGCTTTTCAGAGCCTTCCTCACGCCGCGCAGAGCAGATGAACGAAATCCCAGCTTGAGTTCCTCACCAAATCGAGTCAGGTCAATAACTGCTGTCAGTTCCCGTCTTCGATATTTAAATCCGCGTTTGATCAGAGCGAACTCGAGGTAATTGTGAGGTCTTCGGTAGTAGATGATCGGGGGTGGAGTCATCTCTAATCCGGTCCAGCCATGAGATTTGCAATATGATTCCAGAGAATCAATCATCTGTTCCAGTTTCCGGAGCCCAAGAGAATCGGAAGTCACCGGGCCTCCGTAAGAGGCACCTGGATAGGACCGGAACCAGATACCGTCTTCCCTCTCAGACAGGGCACCGGGAATAATAGATACGATTTCGCTGCCGCTTTCAGCTATCAGATGATGATTCTGAAACCTGCCTTCCGGATGATAATCGAGAAAATCAGGGAGATGAAACACAGTACCGTTATTTGAACGCAGGACAAAATCAGTCCATTTCTCTCTATCATATTCTTCAGCTGGTCTGATCGTTATCATCTTACTACTGCCACCTTTGCTCTGATAGCCATATCATCCGTTTCTATAATAGCCAAATACACTCCGGAGGACACATCTTCACCATTAAATGAACCATTCCAGGACCATTCTTCCCAGCTCTCAGCCTGTATACACCCCAGATACTGTCCATCAAGAGCAAAAAGTTTCACGGAGATCTGCCGGTCAGTGCCTGTCCAGCAAATGTGAAGTTCTTCATCAGCGGGAAGAAATGGTTGAGGGTAGAACAGCAGATCAGGGCTTTCATCGCTGCCCTGCTGCACGATAATAGTCCAGAGACCTATTATCGAGCTGAAATACAGTTTCCCCTCATCCGGTTTAAAGACACTGAACTCATTCTCAACTCTGCTCGAGGGTATGTATGGCGAATTGGAAGTTGTGAATTCAGTAATTTCAGAGTCATCCACACAGATGATTGAGCTTCCACCCATACACCATATTCTTCCTTTGTTATCAACCTGCATAGTTTTTATGGAACTGTTTACACCTGAAATCTGAACAAACGCGTTCTCCTGCCAGCGAAACAGGCCACTACCGGTTCCAGCCAGAATATAGCCGTCTTCATCCCTTGCAAAACAGAAAACCTGACTTGAAGAAAGACCCCAGGATGTATCGTATGCCTCTCCCTGTCCCGGATACCAGCTATCCTGTGATTTATCGAGAGGATTACCTCCATGAACAAGAAGTTGACATCCTCCATTTGAAGCAAAGGCTATCCACAGGCTATCCTGACCGCACGGATAGAGTGTCTGAATATTCTTCTGAGCAAGTCCGTCCGCATCTGTTCTGGATGTCCACTCCAGACTGCCGGATTCAGGATCACCTGCCACAGCTACAATACCGCTTACTTCATCAGGCGACTGCCAGTAGGTTTCCTGTGCGATCCAGAGAGCTCCATTCTGAGCTGAGAGCATCACAACCTGGTTGTTAAGAAGAGGAGCAATAACCTGCACCACATCAGGAGAAACACCGGAAAGGGAATCAGAGACATAGGTAATGACCGTGTCATCCTCCATAGTGAATGTGTTTCTGTCATCAATCCATGTAAGTCCGTAATGATAACAGCCCGTCCAGATTCCTGGACTGGACGTTTTCGCGGATGAATATGTTCGCAGAGATCTGGGCATATTCGCTGTATTCATATTGAAGGTCATCCATCCACTGTCCGGATAGCACACCATCAGGCCTGCATTGTGACTTCCGACGTATGTTATGCCGCTGTCCAGTGTTATCTGATAGCAGCTTGATCCCGCCATTCCGGAAACAGGAACCGCTACCCATGTCCCACTATCAAGATATCCGAGTCCGTTTCCAGCATTCACTGTATTCACATTGTTAAGACCGTACCCTACCCAGATCCTGTCACAGGCAAATCCAAGGCAGGATGAGAAGGTACTGATAGGGTAACCCTCTCCATATATTTCCCACACACCCTCTTCGACAAATCTTCTGACATTGATGCAGGAAGCAAGAAGCCCATCGTCTGTCCATAGAAGCCCGGTAACCATTGAATCACCGCTCATTGAAAAATCGAGAAGGACCCGCCACTTGTCTGAGTGGATCATTCGCGCGATGCCACCCGAACCGAAACCAAATACGGAATCGACTGAAACCGCATAGACATCCGAAATGCCAAGATTAATTGTCGCTGTCTCATGACTGGTCCAGGAATCGGGATTGAATGGACTAGCGAGAAGATCAAGCGAATAAACTCCTCTATCAGTCGCCAGATATAGAATATCGGAAACACTCGCAATTCCTGTCACTGCATCAGCCCTGAAGGCCCCACCTGTGGCAGACTCATCCATCTGCTGAAAACCAACAGCATCACCCCGTGACAGGCCACCATCAGATCCAGCCCATATATATCCACCGGCGCTGTGAACTGAATACACAATCCCGCTTCCGGGGATACCCTCATAGGAGGAAAAGACCTGCCAGGAATTCCCTTCTCTCAAGGCAAGACCACCGCCTTCTGTGGCAACCCACAACTGCGAATCCGACACATACAGGTCATTTGCCCTGAACCATGGCAATTCATCCGGATAGAGAATCGCATCATCCCAGCCGTTCAGGGGATCATAGTGGAGGATTCCACCTGAAGTTGAACACCACATCGTGCCATCCGCATCTGCAAATATTGAAGTGATATAACTCTGGGAAGTTTCAAAACCCCAATCGGAAGGGCTGCTTGAAAAGGCGATTAACAAGACAATGAAAGGAATCATGCAGGTTGTTTCCTCTCAGAAAAGCCAGGGAAAACGGAGATGCCACACCATCCAGACAGCCTCCCATACAATACTTTTAGTCATTTTAGACGTGCCTGCATGCCTGTCTACAAAGATGATGGGAATCTCTGTAATAGAACATCCAGCTCTGTAGAGCTTGTATGAAACCTCTATCTGGAAGGAGTACCCATCGGATTTTATTGAATCCAGATCAAGTTTTTCAAGAGCTGCTCTCCTGAAAGCCTTGAAACCTCCGGTGGCATCCTTAATTGGTAATCCTGTAATCAGTTTCGTATACCGGTTAGCGAACCAGGAAAGCAGCAAGCGTGAGAGGGGCCAGTTGACGACATTTACTCCGCTGCAGTATCTAGAACCGATGACGACATCATTATTTTTAAGAGCATCAACAAGTTCCGGTACTTTTTCAGGCTTATGAGAGAAATCGGCATCCATCTGAATGATAGGATCGAAGCAATCCCTTTCCAGTGCCCATTTGAATCCGGCAATATACGCCTTACCGAGACCGGCTTTCTTCGATCGACTGAGAAGATGTACTCTTCCTGTATGTTCCTGATCAAGGACTGCTTTTCCTGTTCCATCCGGACTTTGATCATCAACCACGAGTATATCGGGCTTTATTTGAAGATCAAGCAGAACGGGAAGAAGGTTTCGAATATTTTCCAGCTCATTGTAGGTCGGTACAATAATCAATGGTGTTTTCAAAAGACCTCTACTTTCTACATCTTGTGCAATATAATCCATGGACAGGCACAGGAAAAACTATACCCTCAGGACGGAGCATATGAAAATTTCAGCCAGGATATTGATTTTAGTAATTCTAGTCCTCTTCTCCCTACCTTCTCTTGCATGGAGAGTATTCCCTCTTGTAAGCTATAGTTCCAGCTCAGGGGTACTTCTGGGAGGTATCGTAAGCCATAACATGATACCCCCATTCAGTCCTTCTGCCTTCAACTGCGTGGCATACGGCTATACCGGCGGAAGCCTTTGGGTCGGCCCGGAGTTCTACTTCCCTTTGGGTGGAGGGCTTATGAACATAAAAGCAGACTACAGGGTGGATAAAGGCTCATCTTTCTACGGATGGAGTAACGATGGTGACAAGGATGTCCACACTTCGTACGACAGGGAGATGCAATGTATTTCCGGTATTTTCAGATTCAGCCCGACACCAGGCATTGCCCTCTCTACCGGTATAGAGGTAAACCATTCAACTGTATATGACAGATCGGAAGATACTCTCTGGACTACCTCACCATGCTCTGATTATGGCTCCCTCTGGAGCGTGGGACCCGTAATTGAAGCTCATTGGACCTTTCCCAGGCTCATCGAAGGTTACACTTCAATTGTGACAGACTACCAGATTGGAAGCGGGTTTTCATATTCCAATGTAGAGGCGTCTCTTGCTTTCTTCACTCCAATAGGAGCTTCAACCACACCCGCTATCCGAATCAGCGGAGAAAAACACTCCGGTACATCCGAGACTCCGTTTCCATACCTTCCGAATCTCGGCGGAAACACCGGACTGCGTGGATATCATGACAGACGTTTTGGAGGTTCATGGACATTTCTAGCCAACCTGGAACTCAGGCAGAGGTTGTTCACATTCATAATTGACGAAAGCAATACAATTGAATTTGGAGTCGTTCTTTTCGGTGACGCAGGTCAGGCTGCGAATGATCTGGATGAAGTAAAGTGGGACAGATTCCACCTCGACGGCGGTCTTGGTCTGAGAATGTCAATTCCGGGAGGAGCGATTCTCAGGATTGATTTTGCCAAGTCTCCGGAGGGACTGGGCATTCAGATGGCTTTCGCTGAACTCTTCTGAATCATTTATCAGGGAAGGAATTTGCATGAATCACGCTCTGCTGAAAAAGCTCCCGAAAACCGATCTTCATATGCACCTTGACGGTTCAGTGAGGCTTTCCACGCTCATAGAACTTGCCCGTGAATCAGGTCTCAAGCTTCCTTCCTATACCGAATCGGGTCTTCGTGAAACCGTGTTCAAGGATGATTACAATGACCTCGACGATTATTTGAAGGGGTTCGCCTATACAACCGCTGTAATGCAGACTCGAGAGAATCTGGAGAGGATTGCCTTCGAAGTTGCTGAGGACAACCAGCGTGAGGGTGTTCGGTACATCGAAGTACGGTTCGCTCCACAGCTTCACGCGAATGATGAAATGGATATCATCGAATGCATCAGAGCAGTCAACGACGGACTCGGCAGAGCCAGTACTGCATTCAATTCCAGACCTGAAGTCGTTGATGGACATGACCCTCCCTTCCACTATGGAATTATTGCATGCGCGATGAGGTTTTTCACACCAGCGTTC
>JAUWJE010000225.1 GCA_030607835.1 Candidatus Fermentibacterota bacterium
ATTCAAGGCTATTAAGAAATTGCCTTACACTGAAAGGGGTGATGGGGGGTTTGGCCATTCCGGGAAATAAAAGTTTCCCTTTCTGGATTGTTCCCGTGGTCCTGTTGCTGATAATCAGCGCAGCGTGCAGCTATGGTTTCCGCGGAAGCCTTCCGGAGCACATTCAGTCTATTAAGATCATTCCGATCAGAAGCAGGGTGACGCAATACGGTCTTGAACAGGATATTACATCCAGGATAACTGAAATGATGGTTAGGGATGGAAGACTTGCCGTAGTGCTGGAAGAACAGGATTCAGAGATAGAGGGAACCATTGCGGCATATTCAAAATCGCCTTACTCCTATACATCCTCGGAACAGGTTGAGGAGTATAAACTTGAAATCAGAGTTGAAATAACTTTCATTGATCTTTTGAGGGAAGCGGATATAATCAGTAATGAAAGTGTTACGACATGGTTGGTTTACGACCCCGATACAGAGACAGAGATTGATGCGAGAAACAGACTTCTGGAAGAGTCAGCGAAAGATATAGTCAGACGATGCTTGTCAGGATGGTAGGGAATTATGCTGGATATTTTATCACGTAGGAACAATCTTTATGCTATTCTTCTAGCGATTCTGATTCTTGTGGTCAGCGTCGCAGTCAAATACATTAATGTGTTATACTGGACTCCATCCAGAGTTTCGAGCGAGCTTAGTGAAATCTATGAGGAAGTGGAAGGTATTCGTCCTGTTTCCCTCCGGAAAGCGGAATTCCTGATTAAGTGGGGAGAGTACCGGAATTCAGATGGGTGTTCCAATGCGGTTCATCAGTCACTCTTTCCCAGCGGAACAGGATTCGAGGATAATGTATACGTTGTATCCTATCCGGATTCAATTGAATTTCCCGGGCTTCCGGCATTTCGCCGACAATTCAGGATAGAAAAGCCCATGGGGTAGTAACAATGGGAATTATCGGTGACTGGCAGGAAAAGCACCCTCGGAAAAATGGAAAAGTCAAAACTCTTATCTATATTTTATTACTTCTGTTCGTTATCTTTCTAATACTGAAAACTGATACATTTGTGGGCGGATTCTCCCGTATATTCTTTCCACCTGACTCTTCATCAATTGAGAACGGCAGCGAGTGAACCCATCAGTATTCGACGCCCATGTTGACACACTTCTCAAACTTCCGGACGCTGAGAGTTTCCTGTACGGAAATGAAATAACTCAAGTTGACCAGCCCAGAGCGAAGCGCGCCGGTGTTACTCAACTCCTGACCGCTGTCTGTACTGAATCCACAAAAAATCGGATGACTGCTTTTCACTATGGGATCTCTCTTTACAAAGAATTAGTGGAAAAATCTTCTATAGAACTTCTTCTGTTGCTGGAGGGCTGTCAACCTCTGATGGAGATCGAGAACAGAGAAGAAATAATTGAATTATTATCCTTTGCTTCTCTTACCTGGAATGGTGAGAATTCCCTCGGTGCTGGAATTGATGCATCTGCAGGGCTTACAGAAGCGGGGAAGAACCTGGCTTTGCAGCTTCATGATGCAGGAGTCATTCTTGATGTATCACATCTTTGTGATAAGTCGAGAACGGATCTGCTTTCACTTGGCATCAGAACTGTTGCCACACATTGCAATTGCAGAAGTATTCTGAATGTCCCTCGGAATCTTCCTGATGACGATATCCGGGAAATAGCCAACTCCGGCGGAGTTGTAGGGGTAACATTTGTTCCTGATTTCCTTGGGAAGGATGCTACAATTGAGACAATTGCTGATCATCTTGAACATATTGCTGAAATCACGGATATTGCGAACGTGGGCATGGGAAGCGATTTTGACGGAACGAAATATCTTCCGGCAGGAGTGCGTGACTGCTCGATCTGGCCTGAAATATTTGAACTTCTTGATAAAAGAGGATGGGATCAGAAAAGTGTGGAAGCCGTTGCCGGGGATAACTGGCGCAGAATAACGATGGAAAACTGAAGGGGAGATCCTGATGCGAATCATAATATTGAATTTACTGATATTTGCTTCTTTAACCACTGCGCAGACTCCATTTGAGTTCGCAGTAGTGCAGGATCTCATACAGGGAGAACCTTTTGTCAGTGTAATGAGAATACAGATCAGCAGGAGTGTGCCTGAATCCGGGAGGACTCAGCTTGAACTGACAACCAGAGCGGGGATGACGCTGGAAGGTGAGCACAGCGTATATCCTGATTCATTGAGTACCGGGAATGTTGAGTTTTCAGGACTCCTTGAATACTCCGCAAGTATTCCATTAAACACCCTCAACAGAATATTCACTGTGATAAATGCTTGTCTGGACCGTTTTCCCGGGATGGGGATTACGGACCTCGCGCTTGATGTGGTTGGTGCGGACGACATGAGTTGGATAGGGATAAGATGTAAGATCTCCACTATGGACAGTGTTCTCAACGGTTCCTTAAGCCAGTTGGACTTATGGCGGTCAGCTGAACTGAGGGAGTTCGAGGTGGGTACCGCTGGATTTCCAACGTTACTTCGAAGACCTGGATTTCCCGAGTACTATTCTTATGAGGATACACTTGATCTGGCTCCGGTATCCGGAGTATCCGATTCTGTTCACCCCTGGAAATCACTTCTGCTTCCCGGCTGGGGACAGATTGATTCCGGAAGGGGGATCGGCTGGCTGAATATTGCAGTAGAGGCAGGCGGGATTGCACTGATTGTATCCGGTGAGAAAGAAACTGGGATTGCCGTTCTGGGAGTTAATCACATTATCAGTTTCATTGATCTGTTTTAGATGAAGGGAATATTTCATTGAGGAGACTCAGAACGATATTTAAAACTATTCTTATCGCCAGTATCCTGATCTGGACTCTGGGCTTCCTTCTGGGCAGCTCCCGGACATTCAGCTGGGCTCTGGCCAGTTTTGCTGCATTCCTGATACCTTTATCCGGTGTTGGACTGATATTCATGAATATCTCCGGTCTAGGTGCGCCACCTCTGGAAGTCCGCCGGAAAGCCGGTGATACACTTAAGTGCATTGAGTGCGGCCGCCCTTCAGTGCCAGGGTCCAGTTACTGCAGATATCATCTTGATATCAAGAAAGAGGAAAAGGAACGGGAGCGATATTAATGCCCCGGAGCAGAAAACTCACATCTTATGCTCTAATGATCATCCTGCTGCTCACAATTCTGATTGCTGTTCTGGTTCGGGCATTAATTGCGCAGAAACAGCCTGAACTTGTTGAGCTGCGCAGAAGAACTCCTGCACTTGGAACTTATGCGACGTATGCAGTTATTGCTCAGGAAGAATCAGCAGCCTCTATCCTGGGCGCAATGGATTCACTTGCAAGACATCTTGATTTTGAACTGGGTGTATTCAGTCAGGGCTCCGTATCTTCATTGAACAGCACTGGTTCTGCACGCACCTCTGAAATGTCCATCGATCTCCAGAATCTTCTGGAAGTCTCACTCCTTATTGCCTCTGTGACAGATTCGCTTTTTGATCCATCAATTGGCGCTCTCGTAAACGTATGGGGATTTCCTCATGATCCTCATATTCCGGACAGTCTTTCAATTGAGAACGCCCTTTCCATCTCCGGCCTTGGAAACCTGGTAATTTCAAATGATACAATTCGACTGAATCCAGGGACACTCCTGGACTTTGGCGCGATAGCGAAAGGCTATACGGCGGATC
>JAUWJE010000142.1 GCA_030607835.1 Candidatus Fermentibacterota bacterium
ATCATCCATTCATCGGGACCGGCGGACATAACCTGCGTTGTTGTCTCGTACACGCGGATTCTGGAGCCTGGAATGTAATTATCGGCAAATGTATCAGAGAGCTCTGTTACGGATGCCAGTCCAATGTAAAGCTTGAAGTTGTTGTAGTAACCGGAAGGTGATCCGGAGGATCCCCCCCTCTGCCAGCCAATCTGATTGATGGTCATGGCACCTTGCATTTCTGAAGACAGCGCTATCACCTGATAGCGGTTCTGTGAGCCTCAAGACGCGCAGAATGGATCCATGCTTGGTATGTCGGGTGTTCCCACCACGACAGACGCAAGGCACACTCCTGTAACAAGTAACAGTATAGAAACAGCTGCGATTTTCAAGATAACCTCCTTTTGAATAACAATATTATATACCATTTTAGTAGGAAATTGTCCAGTTCTGGTGCAATTTTCTTAGTGTATCCTTACCAGTATGCTGAAAGTAAAAACATTGTGAGCAGTGTTCTTGTCGTAGTAAAATCCTGAAAGTTGAATGAAGTGGTCGCTATTTCGGTTAACGACTGCCCGTTATGACCTTTATCGAACCGAATGTCATCCGATCCAGTCCGAGTCCACCGCTTATAATCATGTATGGCACCCACCAGTCGAGTTCACCGTTAGTCTGGCTGCAGTCATGTGTGACGAGGGTACGGTAGGAACTGCTGTTCCAGTTGTAAATATCGGTATACCCTCCGTCGCATCCGGGACTTATCAGCTCAAGGAGCAGATTGCCTTCTCCGGGATACCAGAAGGGTGTCTGCAGCTCAATTGTAAACCACTCTTCGGGAACAGTACCGTAGTAAAGAGTATCAACCTCAAGAACCAGCTGCCTGGTTCCCATCGTGTAGTTCAACTCGAAAGTGTCTGTTAATTCATTCAGTTCGGTGAGAGCCATGTAGATGGAGACACTATCCTTCCAGGAGGAATAATAATCTTCAACCATGAAGGATATACTCTCTATCAGGATCGCCTGCCCCAGCTCTACTTCATACACTACCACCTGGCAGTGAATGGGATTACCTCAACAGCCGAAGGGATAGGAGGTCGATCCGCTTTCGGGAAAGCCTATCTCGATATCTGAGGTAAAACTCAACGCAGTTAAGGTGACTAACAGTATCAGGATTCTCATGAGCCTCTCTCTCTGAACCGTGATCAGTATTAAGGAGAATATAAGGGTACGGACTGAAGCTCCGCCATTCTCCGCCAAAACTTACAATACTGAGAGTATACGTGCATCGTCAAAGGAATGAGAGATCAATACATACAAATATGGATAGGAAGAGTCCTGTCTATACTAAATAGATTGGCATAATTCGACCAATCAATGTATTATTAAACTGGAGTGAAATTTAGTGCTCGAAGAGTTGAATGAGACGAACAGGAGATATTGATACATACGGCAGCATCGCTATTGGTGAAGAAGCTGCTTATCTATCGATCAATTAGAAGGCTGTGATAATGCTAACCAAGGAACTGTTGATTGTGATTCTATTTTCTGCGATAATTTTTCCTGCGTTGTCCGATGCCGTTATTTTTCAAACTGATTTCAGCGAGTTGCCTGATGACTGGTATGCAGATCTGGACTGGGAATTCGGTCCAGATGGGGCTGTAACCCATACATCCTGGCCGATTCAATCATGGGATGCAATTATGTTCACCGGTGATGGACCTCCCGAACTCATCTACTTCGTTCCGGATGGGACAGACTCCATTATTGTTACAATACCATATTACCTCCATGCAAGTGTGCTGGAAGGACATGCTCAATTCGAAATCAGGATGGGAGGATCTACTTCCGGATGGGATGAAATATGGAGTGAATCACTGGTGTGGGAGGGAATGATCTGGGAAACTGCGACAATCAGTGTGTCTCCAGACTGGATTTCAGGAGGGGAATGGATCGGTATCAGTTTTGAGGGTTCTGGTGAATGCAATTATGCTGGTTCTCTTTCTGTTCGCTGGGAAATCCGGGGTCTTACAATTACTGCAATAGGCGATAGTCTTGCTCTTGATCATAACACATGGGCAATGATTAAATCTGCCTCCGAATGGGAATGACACAACAGAAATATATATGTTTGACTGCAATCTGATAATCTTATATCTTTGTTGGGATGCTTGATATGCATTCTTGTAGTAGTTCTTTAACTTTTAGGAGGTTGCGATGAAGAATTTACTTCATCTGTTTGTTGCTGTTTTTACCATGATGTTGTTCGTTCCTGCCGTTAGCGCAGACTGGGAAGACAACTTCGATTCCTACGCGAATGGCAGCGGACTGCATGGTCAGGGTAACTGGGAAGGCTGGAACAACGATCCAGCATTTGATGCTTATGTGACTGATATTTACTCTTACAGCTCTCCTCATTCGGTTGCTATCTCTACAACATCCGATATCGTCCAGCCATTCTCGGAAACTTCCGGTGAGTGGATCATGACATCATGGCATTACGTCCCTTCAAGCTCCACCGGTCAACAGTACTGGATTCTTTGCAACACGTACCCAACTTCATACAACGAAGACTGGTCTCTGCAAATGAATCTCGATTCTGATGCAGGTACCGTAAGCGCAGATGAAGGTTCTGCAGTTGCCACTCTAATATTCGACCAGTGGATCGAGCTTAAGGTTGAAATCAATCTTAACGATGACACGCAGGATGTATACTACAACGGCATTTTCCTGGAATCGCTTAACTGGAGCAGTGGTGGGCAAATAGCTATAGGATGTCTCGATCTGTTCTCGCCTGGCGGGACTACGATCTACTGGGATGACTGCTCTCTTGTGGAAGCGGTCTCACTTGACCAGACCACCTGGGGTCAGATCAAGACTGTGTTACACTAGTCTATAGATATGATGCTGCAAGGGAGCCAGCTCTACGCTGGCTCCCTTTTTTATTAGAGAGACAATTCAAGATTATCATTCCGAGTGGAATGCTCCACTGCTGAAAAGTGAATTCCTGAAGCTTCGTCCAAGCAAGAAGTGATAGTCAGAAGATAGATCTGATGATAATGCTACTACAAATAACATTTAAGATTTTATAAGATATATAGAATTAATATTTGTTTTACATTTTCTTATATTCTATTGTATACTTATGTATATACAAATCTATATCTTGACAATTTATGTACAGTTCAATTATTGTTGCTACTTGTTTAACCTTACAGAAAGGAAGTTTAGAATGAAGAAGGGGTTACTTTTACTAATAATTCTACTGGTTTCTGCCGGTAGTGTAACTGCACTACCATCTTTTCTTGGACTGAGGGGACTCAACCGCACAGTTGATGCTGAACCCATAGGGGCAGGAGAGTTCTCGTTCGGGCTCTTCTCTTTCCTTGGATTGAGCAACGACACGCGCACTGCTTTTCTTTCCGGTAATTCCGTGGATGTTACCGATACGGAGTACGATGGTACTTTTTATCTCACATCAGCGATAGGACTTGGTGAGAAAGTTGAACTCGCGGGAAGAGTATCCTACATCTGGAACTGCCTTAAAAGGGATGATGTAGCTGGAAGAACAGATCTCAGCGGGGGAGACTGCGAGAACGATGATGGCTTCAGTGAAGCTCATCTGTTCATGAAATTCTCGACAGACCCTGCAGACGGTCTCTGGATAGGCATAATGCCCTGGGTAGGTTACGGCATATACGACGGGGGAAACAGCCCTTATGTAATCAACAACAATGAATATGACGGAATTTGGTATCCGGGTCAGCCCATGTTCGAACTCCGCAGACCGATGATCGGAGTAGAAGGTGTTTCGGCTGGTGCTGATCTGCTGTTTTCAAAAGACCTGAATCCATTGAGATTCCATCTCAACGTAGGTTACCATTATTACAAACAGCATTTCGAGTTTACTGATTACAGATATACTTCATCCGGCTGGACCGACAGCACTCCTGTGGATATGTATGTTGAAGACCCTGTCATGCACCTCGCAACCGGTATTGAATTCCCGATGGATAAAGTCACGCTTTTCACTGAACTTGAATGGCGTCACTTCATGAAAAGGGATTTCGAACAGGGTGACGGAGAAAACTTCGATGACTGCATTACAATCTCTCCAGGTATCAGGATACCTACAAACAGTGGACTTGCGTTCGATATTACAGGTTCCTTCACTCTGACTGATTTTGATACCGATTTCACAGATCTCGGACATCATCTCTATCAGAATGGTGGAAATCCGACAAACGACCAGAGAGCCCACTATGCGCCATTCCCGGAGGGTTTCACTCCTAAATGGGGCATCGGACTGAACGTCATGTACTCAAGCGATCTCCGTAAAGGTCCCGGTACCGCCATTATGGCCGGTACCGTTACAGACGCTGTTACAGGTGAATTCCTTGCAGCCACGGTTGCGTTCCCTGGAACCGCTGTTGAACCTGCAGCCTCTGATGCTGGAACAGGTTTCTACACAGTAGACCTTCCAGAGGGTAATGTTTCTGTGGCAGTCAATGCAGCTGGTTATATCGGAACCAGTGAAACCGTGCAGGTTGCCGGTGGACAGGATTTCTCCAGGGATTACGCTCTTCAGCCGGAACCCGGCACGATTGCCGGAAGTGTTACTGATATCGAGACGGGGCTCGCAATCTCAGCTACAGTCACTGTACCTGAACTTCCTGCAAGTGTCAGATCAGGCAGAGACGGCCTCTACAGCATAGATGTTCCTGAGGGTGACTGGACTGTTACCGCTACTGCCGATGGTTACCTTGGAGCCAGCGCTTCAACTGCAGTCGCCAGCGGTGAGGGTGTTACAGTCGATTTCAAGCTCCAGTCCGTATCTTTCGAGCCGGTCTACTTCGATGTTAACGTTTACAACATCAAGTCTGAGTACACTGACCATCTTGATGAGATCGCGGCTGAGATCATTGCTAATGGTCTTGTTGTGCAGATCTGTGGTCATGCTGATTCCGATTACACACCGGAATTCAACAAAACTCTCAGTGATGACAGAGCCTTGGTCATTTACGATTACCTTGTTGATCATGGAGTCAGCGCCGGTAGTCTTTCAACAATCGGTTACGGTGAAGACAGACCAGCTGTTCCTAATACTTCAGATGCAAACAAAGCTCTCAACCGTCGTGTTGAGTTCGTTGTTCAGTCTGTAGGAACAAACTAGCTGGAAGTTATGAGCCAGGTTCTTATCGGGGCGGGGCTTCGGACCCGCCCTTTTCAGTCTCTATTAAGAGTGCCTGTCACTATTATTGCTGCGGTGGCGATCAAAAGAGCTGCCTTTGCGCCAAGCAATGGAAACAGTACGAGGGGTATGAGAAGAGCAGCTGCAGCGCTGCCCCCATGTTCTGCCAGGTCCAGCAGGCCTATTTTTCTAGTATCTCTCGCCTTCAGACGTGTTACTGCGACAGGAAAAGCTCCGCCGCTTGCCACGCCACAAACCCCAACTCCAATGAGAAGCAGTATAGAGAGCAATCCGCCACCAAGCAGTCCCTGCTCATATAAGTACAGAACAAGAACGGAAAACAGGGATGAGATTCCTGAGAGAGCAACCAGATGTCTGAGATTATCGAATACTCCCTTATCCTGTCCGAGAGCGCCAATAGCTCCGCCAGCCATGAAAGTACCGGTAATGGCACCTACCAGCACCCATGAATAACCCGTTACAGCTTGAATTGCAACAAGAGCTATAACCTCAACGGACAAT
>JAUWJE010000138.1 GCA_030607835.1 Candidatus Fermentibacterota bacterium
CACTCAATCGTGAAATCGCCATGAAATCAACAGGGAGCAGACCCTTTGGCGCTCTAATGGGAATTCTTTTTATTGGTTTCGCGTTTGTAATCGCTCTTATCACTTTCAAAGACGGGCTTAACATATTCGGTGCCCCTCTCATGACTGTGTCTCAGTTCTATCCTCTAAACGCGATATCGGGAACAGGTGCTACGAATGTTGTCTCTGCTATAATTCTTGATTACAGAGCATACGATACCCTTGGCGAAGCTACTGTCCTGTTCACTGCTGTTGTTGGTGTTCTCACAGTAATGCGGAGCCCTGGAAAGAAAAAAGAAGAAGATTTGCAGGATCAAAATGAGTAAAGAACACGATCGCGGAATGACGATTAGCGTAAAGCCGGGCACCAGGCTTACCGTCGGACTGATTTTTCTGTTTGGAATTTACATCATACTGCACGGTCATCTCACACCTGGTGGAGGTTTCGCAGGTGGAGTTATTGTTGCTCTTTCCTTCATCAACCTTGATCTTGCCTTCGGAGGGGAAGTATCAGCCAGAATATTTGCCAAGGGCAGCACATCGGTTGTTGAGGCCTTCGGAGGGATCATGTTTCTTGCGCTTGCACTTCTTGGGCTTCAATGGGGAGGATTTTTTGATAACTTCCTTCACCCTGACGGTGAACCCGGGATGCTTATAAGTGCTGGAATAATACCTCTGGAGAACATTGCGATAAGCCTCAAGGTTGGAGCCGGTCTGTTTGCTATCTTCCTGACGCTGATAGCACTCCAGAAATTTGAATCGGAGAAGAAGTAATGGATGCGTATCTGCCATATCTGCTTTGCCTCGTACTCTTCTGCATCGGTATCTACGCAGTGATCTCAAAACGGAATATCATCAAGATTATCATTGGTGTTATCATTGCTGAGTATGCGGTCAATCTGTTTCTTATTCTCGTTTCTTACAAGGCAGGGGGCAGATCACCCATATTCTCCCAGACTCAGGAGATACTACCCGAGGCTATGGTCGATCCCCTTCCTCATGCGCTTGTTCTGACATCAATTGTCATCGGACTCGCGACAACTGCTTTTCTTATTGCGCTTGCGGTGCGTCTTTATGGTAAATATGGAACATTTGACAACTCAAGGATGCGGGAGTTAAGAGGATGATAACCGAAAGCACAATTCCGCTTTTCGTAGCATTGCCACTTGCGGGAGCTTTCCTGACTGTGCTTCTGAAAAAGATCAAAGGAATTCCTGACACATTTGGTGTAATGGTTACAATAGGAACCTTTGTAATGTCAATTTTTGCTGTACTGCAGCTTGAAATTGGTCAGAAAGTCATATGTAATGTTGGCAACTGGGGTGGATTTCAGGAAGTCCTCGGGAAAATAGTTGGTATTCAGCTGGTAGTTGATGGATTAACCGCCTTCATGCTTGTTGTGGTCAATTTTATTGCCTTCCTTGTTGCGGTGTATTCAGTCAATTACATGACAAGATATACTGAAAAATGGCAGTTCTACTCGCTATTCCTTCTTATGCTTGCTGGAATGAATGGTGTACTTATCACGGGAGACATGTTCAACCTCTTTGTTTTCGTTGAAATCGCCTCAATCGCCAGTTATGCACTGGTTGCCTTCGGCACCGGAAAGCGAGAGCTTGAAGCATCGTTCAAGTATGCTATAATGGGAGGTATCGCCTCTCTGTTAATACTGCTGGGCGTGATATTCCTATACAGTAATACTGGAACGCTGAATATGGCTGATATGACCCGTATTCTAGCGGGTGGGGATCATCCCGCTCTTCTTTACTTTGTATTCGCGCTGTTCCTGACGGGGTTTGGTCTCAAGGCGGCTCTTGTTCCTTTCCACGCCTGGCTTCCTGACGCGCATCCGTCGGCCCCTGCGCCGATATCGGCAATGCTGTCCGGTGTTCTGATTAAAGCTCTGGGTGTGTATGTAATAGTCAGGATATTCTACACGGTATTCGGATTCACGCACGAGATATCCCTTGTTCTGATGACAATGGGAGCAATATCCATGGGAGTCGGTGCTCTGGTCGCCCTGAGACAGTGGGATCTGAAGCGTCTACTGGCTTACAGTTCAATTAGCCAGGTTGGTTTCATCATGCTCGGGTTTGGAATTGGAACCCCTCTGGCTATACTTGGAGCGCTCTTCCATCTTTTCAATCACTCAATGTTCAAATCACTGCTGTTCCTTGACTCCGGAGCAATTGAATATGAAGCACATACTCGAGATCTGAAGGAAATGGGTGGACTCGCAAAGAAAATGCCTGTCACGAACGGGACTACAATCATCGGAGCAATGTCACTTGCTGGAATACCGCCATTCGCGGGATTCTGGAGCAAATTGATAATTATTGTTGCAGCGGTACAGGCAAATCATATGAAATTAGCAGCCTGGGCTGTGCTTATGAGTATTGTTACAATTGCTTACGTACTTAAGGCCATAAGATTCGCCTTCCTCGGAGAACTTAAGAAACAATTCGCTAATATCACTTAAGTACCGGTGTTTATGAGGATATCTCTTGTGGTTCTTGCACTGGTGTGTCTTTTTGGCGGACTGCTTCTTATTCCTGATCTAAGGGATGGATTCCTGGGGCAGGCTGTTGAAGTTCTTACCAGAGTGAGTGGGGTGTAGAACTTATGAAGAGCAGAATTCTAATGTTCGTAACATCCTTCATAGTGTGGTGCATCCTTTGTTGGAAACCGGATACTGAACATCTGATTGCGGGTGGGGTTGTTTCATTGATTGTGGCAGCCGTTATGGGTTCACTGTTTGTTACAAGACCGCACTTGATGATACATCCGGTCAGAGTGTTTTACTTCATATTCTGGTACCTTCCCGTATTCTTGTGGGAACTGCTGAAGGCGAATTTCGATGTGGCATACAGGGTAGCGCATCCCGGTCTTCCGATAAAACCCGGAATTGTACGGCTGAAAACAGATCTGAAATCAGATACGGGGCTAACATTCCTCGCTAACTCAATAACCCTTACTCCTGGTACACTGACAGTCGATATTAACAAGGATGACGGTATTCTTTACATCCACTGGATAAATGTTGTCGGTTCCGACCCAGAGACAACCTTCAGGGAAATCGGCAGCAGATTCGAGCCGATACTGAAGAAGATTTTTGAAGAAGACGCGGTTTCAAAATGAGATTATACAGATGGCTTGCGGGTGTTGCAGTTCTTGGGCTTATTCTTGTCCTTGTAATCATTCTTCCTTTTAGAAGTGTGTTTTTCGCTCAGAATGAGATACATATCAATTTTATGGGAAGAGCCGTTTACGTCCTGATACTAGCTTCAATTATGGTACTTTTCAGGGTTCTCAGGGGACCGACCGCAGCTGACAGAATTGTAGCGATTGATATATTCGGCATTCTTATCGTCGGGTTATGTGCTGTACTCAGCATAGCCACAGGACGTTCATGGTACATCGATATAGGTATCGCCTGGGGGCTTCAGAGCTTCATCGGCACGCTGGCTCTTGCCAAGTATCTGGAGGGAAGAAGCTTCGATGATTGATATTATTGGAATGGTCTTTATTGGTGTTGGAATCGGATTCGATATCTTCGGCTGCATTGGACTCATCCGCCTACCTGATGTCTACAATCGTCTTCAGGCAGCGACAAAATGTGTTACTCTGGGAACATGCAGCATACTGTTCGGTACGTTTCTAATGGCTGGTGGATTTACACCTACAGGTTTTAAAGCACTTATAGCAATAGTATTCCTCATTCTCGCGTCTCCTGTGGCTGCGCATGCGGTGTCCCGCGGAGCACACCGTGCAGGTATCAAGCTCTGGGACAAGAGCGTGGTTGACAGTTACGCTGAGGACAAAGAGGGAGAGGCATAGAAGAGCGAATCGATAAGAAAGATTCGTTACGGATGGAAATATGAAATATCCAAAGCTCAGAGAACTCGTTGAAGCAATCAAAGCGGTAGTGAAGGGACCTTATACTTCCAAATTTCCAGCAAAACCGCACATATCCCATCCTAATTTCAGAGGACAGGTTGTTTATGACGAGGATAAATGTCTTGGATGCCTTGCGTGTGTAGAAGTCTGTCCTTCGAATGCGCTGGCATTCGAAGATATTATCGAAGGAGATGGTGCTCCAAAACGAGTAATGATTCATTATACCGATACATGTATTTTCTGCGGTGTCTGTGTTGATGCGTGCATTCGGGAAACCGGAGACACAGGTATCTCTCAGACAAACGAATGGGAACTCTCATACTTCGATCGCAAGGATGCATTCGAAACTATTGAGAAGGAGCTTCAACTCTGTGAGTTCTGCGGGGTTGTCATAGGCACAAAAGACCATCTCGTCTGGCTTGCTGAAAAACTCGGAGAACTTTCATACTCAAATCCCACGCTGTACCTTTCCCGACTGAAGGAACTCGGTCTGGTGGACGGCAATATCACCACGGTATACGAAGACGATGTACGATCCGACAGAGTCAAGATTCTATGTGCTGAATGCAGACGCAAAACAACCACATACCCTGAAGAATAACAGAGCCGGATAAAAGATATTACTGCCGGTGACATTTGAGTATGTCACCGGTATTTTTCTATATAGATAATATTTCAACAGGATGACAGGACTGATGTGAAAGAGCTGGAGGAGAAAATCCGAAATCTGCTGAAAGGCAGGATCGTCTATATGGGGATTGGCAATATTCTCAGAGGAGACGATGGTATAGGCCCCTATCTTGTTGAAGCGCTACGGAAAAAGGGTGCCAGAGTAGTGGATGCCGGTACCGTTCCCGAGAGCTACGTACGTCCTGTTATAAGGCTGGAGCCTGATACAGTAGTTGTGATTGATGCAGTGCACCTAGGCTCGGAACCGGGATCGGTAGAACTGCTTGAAAGAAATGAAATACTGGAGCATAACTGTTTCAGCACACACAACCTTTCACCGGTTCTGGTAATGGAACGACTTGAAAGCGAGACGGGAGCCACAATATTCATGCTGGCCATTCAACCGGCTACTCTCCAACTCGGAGCTTCACTGTCCCCTTCTGTCGAGCATTTATTGAAAATCCTTCCCGACCTCCTCCCAGGGACGGAGTCTGTTTCGTCAAACTGGCAGTGTAATAATATAATGAAGATGGAATTAAATGAACAATGATAGCTCAGATGTAAAACAGAGATCAAGAAGATCCTCAGGCGGTAAAGTGATTGTATATCTGGCAATCGTCATTGTTCTTTCAGTTTTCCTTCTGATCAGCACTTTCGGAGTTCAACTGGTTGATGATGGTTATTACTATCTGGAAATCGCTCGAAATATCTCCTGTGGCAACGGTTTTACTTTTGACGGAATAAATAGAACAAACGGTTTCCATCCATTATGGCAAATTATGCTTGTTCCGGTATTCCTGTTGACCCAGAACAGAGTTCTTGCTGCTCAGGCTGTAACCATGCTGCAGACGCTGCTTTTTGCAGTAAGCGGATTTGTTCTTTACAGGATTCTGCTTGAGAATACGAAGAAAATCCTCCTTTCAGTCGTGGCTGCTGCCTTCTGGCTTCTGAATTTCTGGTTCTGGAGCAAGGGAGCCCTTTCCGGAATGGAGACCGGACTCCTGATCCTCTGTTACGGGATAAGTCTTCTTCTCTTTACACGTTCACTTCGTGGAATGTACAGCACATGGCCGCTTTCCATTTCCCTTATCGTAGCCTGCATGGCCAGGCTGGATTCACTTGCCCTTGTCTTCGGAGTCTGTCTGATCTTC
>JAUWJE010000193.1 GCA_030607835.1 Candidatus Fermentibacterota bacterium
CGTCGGATCAGCGGATAAACGAGTTCGTCAGGCGCCTCCTCCCGAAAGCGCCGGCGGTTACCGTTAGACGAAGTCAAGGAAGTGATATTGACGCTGCGTGCGGCCAGTTGCGTATCCGGGGAATTACCGAACGAGGAGCATCTTCCCGGTGAAGTGATCGCTCTCACAGCGAATACGATAGAGATAGATGCCGCTCGTAACAGCCATTCCGTTATCGTTTGTAATCTGAACTTTATCAGAACAAGAACAAAGGATAT
Source organism: Candidatus Fermentibacterota bacterium (assembly GCA_030607835.1). Classification (GTDB taxonomy): domain Bacteria; phylum Fermentibacterota; class Fermentibacteria; order Fermentibacterales; family JCC-6; genus Aegiribacteria. The sequence goes on from JAUWJE010000193.1 coordinate 258, forward strand.
ACAGATAATCCATAATGTACGCCTGGATTTACTCGCCAACAGGACTCCTAGAATAAAGATAAGCAGCGCCAGCCATCCTGGATAAACCAGTCCGAGTATTCCGGAACCCGGAATAAAAAGGAATCCTAGAACCGCAAGGTATCTCCAATCTGACAGTTTATTTCTCTTGAAAAGCTCTGAAAGAAGCATAACTGCTGCAAGCGCAAAAAGAAGGTTCATTCCTCTTAATCCAGCTGATGACAGTGGGTATCCCGGGATCATCAAAGCCGGATATAGAAGCTGATGATGAGTAGTGAATGCAGATGGATCTCCAAGCTGTGGAGTCAGATTACCAAATTTCTCTGATCCTGGTGAAACAAGTCTTTCCGTTATTGTGGCATGATGAGGTTCATCACCTGTAAATGGAACAAGAATAATAATGATAGGAATCAGAGGAATCAAAGCACGAAGGATACCAGCTCGTTTTCTTGAAACAGCGAGGAGACCGGGAAATATGCCCATGAATCCGGATGCCGCTGCCAGTATTTCAATCGTCGGACTTATTCCCCAGAACAGCGACAATAGCAGGTGAACCGCAAGAAGACCCTTCGACAATCCAGGTACTTTTCCTTTTCCGGAGACTACCCCGGTAAGAAACCATGAAAGAGGGATCAGCCTTCCAAGAGTGCCCGGGGAGGGCATGCCGAAAACGCGCCATAGAACAAATATTACTGCCGCAGCAGCAAAGTGAAAGAGCATACCGGATGAATCTCTGAGGTATTTTCTCATAATATTCATTTTGTTGCCACTACGTTCTTAATCCAGATTACCGGATGATTGAATGGCTGCCATTTTCGAGTAAGCGTAATAAAGGCGGGAAAAGTAGCTTCCCTTATTCTGAATACGTTACTTCCAGGCAGTATCTTATAAGTTTGTCCGCCGGTTTCGATTACTCCCAGCGGATGCGTGTCTCTCACCCCTCCAGCAGAAATTTCAATAAACACATCAGTGTTATCCATGTTGAACGCTTCAAGCAGCACAACCGGATGATTGATATTCGCGGACACTGGATCCGGCCAAATGACGGTATTCTCAGATCGAATCTCATTATGTACCAGTATTCTGTAGGTTGAAGCCCCGGGAAGACCGCAGATAAGAAGACCTGCGATAATACCTCCCGCAATAGCAAGCAACCTCCATCTCTCCCGTTTGAACAGCAAAGCAGGAAAACTCACAACGAAAAGGGGGAGTATTCCTGTAATAGAGCCTGCAAACAGAATAACAGAGAAAGAAGCAAAAAACGCGGCTCTTGAAATTAATGAATTTGAACCGGCAATTCCAACCAATGCGCCCGTCAGGATCAAAGCCGTTGCAGCGTTTACCTCCCCTGTTATCAGCGAGATTCCTGCAGCAATAAGTGAAACGAAGGTAATCCTGTTTTGCTTATCAATCAGAGAGATACCAATGAAAAGCAGAACCCATGAAATAGTGAATCCTGAAATCCCTCTCAGAAGAAACAGGGCTGCCGACGCAAGCCCCATTAACAACAATCTGTCAGGACGTAAAGCTGACATTATCTATTTCTATCCTCTGTTTCCTTCTGTCGGGAACAAGATACAGGTGAGTTATCCCTTCATCGATATCCGCTTTGAAACCGGTTCTCTCTGATACTCGCAGAAATTTACGGATAATTGCACCGTTCTTAGACCAGAGCGCAAGCGAACCTGAAATGATTAAGGATTCGGCCAAGAACATAAGAGAACCAGCCCTTGCAGGTACTTGTATGCAGCCGAAGCCGCAATTATCGATTCTTCCATCAAGCCACCCCGGACCGAAGATCACATCATTTTCCGTACAAAGAGCCTTCGTATTATCAACAGAGCGATTAAAAGGCATTCGCAAAGGTCTGGGGGCTATTATGTCCTGCAGAACAGAATCGGGCAAATCTACATGTTTCACTGGAAGCTTCTCTATTTTATGTACTGTTGAAATTCTCCAGAACCACGGTTTTCGGCTAATCAAAAGAGAGATTCTTGTTTTCAATTCCATTTTTTTCCAGTATGCAGGAAGCTGGCACTTCTCACCACTAAGATACTTCCTTGCAAGATAGGTAGATGATTCAAGCTCCCACCTGTCGGCAATTCTTCTGTTACTCGAAACACCCATCATGTGTTCTGCTTCAACAGACTGTGCAAGAAGAAAGGTGTAACCTCTTTCTCTGAGCCTCAGGCAGAGATCAGTGTCCTCGTAATACATGAAAATTCGTTCATCAAAACCGCCTGTAGCCTGAAGCGCTTCCCTCCTGAAAAGGGATACAGCTGCAGTTACAGCAGGAACTTCAACAGTCTCAACAGACGGAAATGGTTGAAAATGCATAAAATCATAATCATATCCCCTGCCGTATTCTGTCATGGCCGCTCCCGCGCTGAGAGTTATAAGAGGCCATTCCCACAACCTGATAAGTGGTTGTACGGCTGCAGCAGACTTATTCTTCTCAAGTATTTCAAGAAGGACTTCCAGAGCTGAAACGGATATACAGGCATCTGTATTAAGGAATAGAACATAGGGAGTTTTACACGCCTCAAGCGCTCTGTTGTTCCCGTAACCAAAACCACCATTATGCGGATTTTTCATAACTTCAACCCAGGGCAACATTTCAGCCAGTATTTTCAGCGTATCATCCGTGGAAGAATTGTCCGAGATCACCACATTACACAGAGGTTCAAGTTCATTCACTGTCTGCGCGAGTGCCGGCAGCAGCTTTGAGGAATTCCATGTAACGATTACAACCGTGATTGTTTTATTCAACTTGTCACCTTACCGGTGCCGCATTCGGCCAGTCTTCTATAAAAACGGTCTGTCACAGCATCCCATGTTCGGGTGGAAAGAACCATTTTCCTTCCCCGTTCACCCATGGAATCTCGCAATTGAGGATTTTTCAGAAGAACATCAATCCTATGAGTCAATGCTGCCACATCTCCCCACGATACAAGAAAGCCATTCTGACCGTCCTGAATAATGTCCGGCATTCCACCCGACCAACATCCTATTACCGGTTTTCCGGACGCCCAGGCCTCCAATATCACAATTCCGAAACAGTCCAGGCGTGAGGGCAATAGAACAACATCAGCCGCGGCTATCAGGTCAATCCTGTTCTCTTTCCCTATATAACCAGTAATGATCAGATTTTCTCCGAATTCATCCGCAAGATCGCTTCCGGAAGAAAGATACTCCTCGGCATCCTCCATAATCGGACCTGCGAGAACAAGTGTGAATTCTTTTCCTCTCTTTAAGAGATTCCTGCATGCCTCAATGATATGGTTTGTTCCACGATCTCTGCAGTGCGCGGTAAGACTTAGCACGACCGGACTTTTTACTCCAAGACGCTCCAGAGCCGCAGAAGGATTGCTTCTGACAAACTCTTCCGGTTCTATTCCGCTTCCGGATACATGAATCCGTTCGGATGGCACACCTATTTCCGTGAAAATATCCTTTTCAAAATCACTCTGGGCCACTACAAAACTGCTTTCAAGGAAAATCTTTTTCTGGCAGCCGCTAAAATAATGCAAAGCGGATAACCTTCTAAACTTTTCCCCTACATTTGCATGTGGAACTACCGCAAGACCAGCTTCTGTTATCCTGCTGTGATACCATCCTTCATAAAGCATGAAGGGCATTGCATTTGCATGAACAAAATCAAATCCCCTGTCCTGCGAAAGCCATCTGTGTAATGATGGCAGAAAAGGGTTCGGATAGAAATACCTGTCCGGACCGCAGGGTGATATCCTTCTTAGAACAGCACGGAACAGATTCTGCAACGGAGGATGACGAACCTGGAATCTCCGTATTTCAATGCCATTCCAAATATCTTCTGTTCTTTGAATATGCTGACCGGATCTGGTAACCAGCCATGACATGTCCCACGCATCTGTAGAACAGATTACGGATTCATGTCCCCACTTCTTCCCGGCCAGGGCATGCTCGATCACATAACGTTCAGCA
>JAUWJE010000239.1 GCA_030607835.1 Candidatus Fermentibacterota bacterium
CGATTAGCGATTCTCTGGCGGTGTGTACAACAGAGAGTGGGACGATCGCAGTATTTGACACTGAGGGCAACAGACTGTGGATAAGAGAGTATAGCAGGCAGGCATCTTCTCCATCTGCTGATAGTACAGGTATATATGCAGGATTCTCTGATGGTGTTGTAAGGAAACTGACAGCACTCGGAGGAGAGTTGCTCTGGGAAACCGATATTGTGGATAATTCCTTGAGATGCGTTCTGGCCCGGCCTGTTATTGCGGGAAATAACATGGTTCTTATCGGAACTAACGACGGCAGACTGGTCGCATTGAATTCATCAACCGGAAACCTGTTATGGGAGCAGAATTTTGATAACTGGCTGCAATTACCACCAATCGCTGGGGATAATTGTATATATGTTTCCTGTGACGATCAACGTCTGCACGTGCTTGATCTGAACACCGGAGCCAAAATTGATTCTCTGGAAATGAATGGTTATTCCGGCACAGCTCCTTTACTTGCATATTCCACTCTGTTCTTTGGCAATACATCAGGTGATTTTATTGCGCTTTCAGGAACAGTAGAAATAGAAGAAGAGACCGAGGATACATCTTTGGAGATAATCTCTGAAACAGAGGTAATAAATCAGTGAAATCGGATTCGGAAATCAAAGCGGGATACGTCGCAATAGCAGGTTTGACAAACTCCGGTAAATCGACTCTGCTCAACGCTCTTACCGCAAGAAATATATCACCTTCGCACAGGAATAAAGGAACAACCAGGGTTCCAATTTCCAGCATATATATGACTGATGACACTCAGATATGTTTTATTGATACCCCACCAATCGAAGTATTTGATGATGCTGTATTCTTCAGTGGAATGGATGTTATCTGCCTGACACTCAATTCTACAGATCTTTCTTCTCAGCTCAAATCAACAAGAATAAGGGAGTTTATTGAGGAAATAGCCCCCATTCCGATAATTATCGCTCCAACGTTCATTGATTGTTTTCCAAAATATCTGCATAGTGCTTTCATCAATCAGATTGCAATGTTCGGCAGTTTTCAGGAAATAGTACCTGTCTGTCCTCCATGCCGAGAAAGTACATACAGGCTGCGGAGTGTTATTTCAAGATACATTCCTTCTGGCGGCAGATTGTTCCCCGAAGGCTGCACATCGCTACATTCGGAGAGATTCCTTGTCAGCGAGCAGATCAGGATAAGCCTTTTCGGTGTACTTCCTTCTGAAGTCGCTACTGCTACGGCAGTACAGATCGAAGAGTTTTCCATTCGTGATGAAAAGAGATATGTCAGAGCTAATCTTCATGTTTCGAAACATTCGAATAAAGGTGTGGTTATCGGCAGAAAAGGAGCGATGCTTCAGAACATAGCCGATATAGCGGCAGAGGGGGCTTCAAGGATTCTTGAAAGACCAATGTATCTTGATCTCTGGGTTAAAGTCAGAGAATCCTGGCCAAGCAATCAGGCTGATCTGATTGAATTCGGATATGTCTGCTAACGCGCAAACAGTCATATGCTGAGCAACAGTTGCCGGATACAGCTTCCGTCATTTGAAGGACCGCTTGACCTTCTGCTCTATCTTATTAGAAGAGATGAAATAGACATCTACGATATCCCCATGGCTCATGTAGCGGATCAGTATCTTGAATACATCCGAGATGCTCAGGAAATGAATCTCGATATTGCAAGTGAATATCTGGTTATGGCAGCTACTCTAACCAGAATGAAAAGTAAATCTCTTCTTCCGATTCATAGAATAGATGGGGAGGAGGAAGAAGATCCTGGTGCAGAACTCAGACGTCAGCTTATTCTCTACAGAACATTTCGTGAAATTGCAAAAGAACTCCACAGGAGCGAAGAAACCTGGACTGATATTTACACATCTACAGGAGAGCGGGACAGATGGTCCATTGGAAATACTGCTGTCGAACCGGGACAGACATCTTTACTGGATCTTCTGAGAGCTCTTGATAACCTTTCAGAGGGTGAGATTGAACCACCTACCCAGAGAATTCAGCGTAAATTGCTGACTATCACGGAATGCATTCAAACTCTCGAGAAGACATTCCATACCGGTGATATGGTCTCTTTCAGATCAGTCGTTGGCCAGAAACCAACCAGAGCGAAAATCGTATCATATTTTATAGCAATCCTCGAACTTATCAGAAGGGGATGGATTTCCTTTCATCAGGCATATCCATTCTCGGAAATAGAACTCAAACGTACTGAAAGGTGGACTGTTGATTCTTGATAGACTGGCCAGGGAAGTTGAAGCTCTCATCTTTGCTTCAGATACCCCATTGAGCGTTGAGCAACTGTGTGAATACACCGGAAGTGGTGAGGATTCAGTCCAGCAGGCACTGGACAGGCTAAACAATGCTTTTCTCGATCAACAGCACGCACTGATAATAATCGAAGTTGCTGGGGGATTTAGAATTGCTACAGACAAAGATTTCGGTTCGATAGTATCACAGCTCTTCGAAGGTCGAAAACCGGGGAAGCTGTCCAGAGCATCACTTGAAACGCTTGCTGTTATCGCTTACAGTCAACCCTGCACGAGAATGGCGATAGATTCTATAAGAGGAGTGAACTGTGATAGTGCTATAAGAACACTCCTGGAAAGAGATATGATCAGGATCTCAGGCAGGATGGAGACTCCAGGCAGACCGCTTCTGTATTCGACAACCAGGGTGTTTCTTGAATACTTCGGCCTTAATGATCTTGACCATCTGCCAAGGTCCGAGGAAATTGCTGAGCTGCTGTGTATGAGTTCCTCGGAAATGGAGGAAAAGGATTTGTTTGGTGTCGCAGACGAAGAATAGCTTCAGACTTAACAGATTTCTTGCGCGAGCCGGTATTGCTTCTCGACGGAAATGTGATGAACTGATTCAGAATGGTCTTGTATCCGTCAATGATAAAATCACCACAATTCCGGGATTCAGGGTTACATCTGATGACAGAGTTATGTGTCATGGCAGAAGAGTAAAGCCTCTGGCGTTTGTGACTGCTGTTCTTAATAAACCTTGTGGTTATGAGACTACTTTATCTCCCTCTTCTAAGAGATCTGTCTTACAGCTGATCAAAGGACTGCCGCCGGGAACTGTTCCTGTTGGACGACTGGATATCAATACCGGAGGTCTGCTGCTTCTTAGTAATGATGGTGCGCTTGTTCACAGACTTACACATCCATCATGGCAAGTAGAGCGAGAATACACATTATTACTGAAAACTCCTCCTGCACCTGACA
>JAUWJE010000010.1 GCA_030607835.1 Candidatus Fermentibacterota bacterium
CGCAGGACCGGTTGATCTGGCAGACGGGGACGTCCTTCATCTCGTTGGTGGATGGGTTGTTGGATTGGGTCTAGCCGGAGCACGTGAAGCAGCAGACAATATGCTGGATGCTTACTACCGTGATGGAGGCTGGGGAGTACCCGAGCTTCCGCCTACTCCGATTCTATTCTACGAAGCCGGTGACGGTCAGGTGCAACTCGAATGGGGTGCGAACGCTGAATCTTACGCTGGTCTTGGTGGATACAACATCTATAGAGCACCCTTCGAACCGGCTAACTGGACCCATGTTGCATCAGTTGCTCCCGGTGTTTTCAGATACACCGATACCGACGTTACAAACGGGTATCCCTACTACTACATAGTCTGTGCATACGATGAAGAAACAGGTGTGGAAAGCACCAAGTCGAACTACAAGCAGAGTATTGAGGGATCACCTCTTCCAGTGACACCAGTCATGGGTACTGATGCTAACTGGAAAGAGAATGTGCAGGTTGTGCCGAACCCTTATAGAGGTTCAGCAGCGTGGGAAGAGACCTATTTAGACAAAATAGCTTTCACACATCTGCCTGCCATGTGTAACATTCATATCTACACACTTGCCGGTGATCACGTGAAGACCCTTGAACATCGCAGCTGGAGTGGAAACGAAGGCACGGCGTTCTGGGATCTGCTCAGCAGGAATGATCAGGAAGTCACGTCCGGTCTTTACATTTTCCGTGTTGAGACCGAAGATGACTTTGTAATCGGCAAATTTGCCATCATTAGGTAGGAGAGGAGTGACCATGAAGTATACAGGTATAATCCTAACCGTAGCGGTCGCCGTTTTCCTGCTGTTCCCGACATTTGCCGAGGCATCGACCTTTGCCAAAGTCGGGACTGCCGGTGCTCAGTTCCTGAAACTGGGACTGGGCGCTCGCGGAACCGCGATGGGTGGAGCGTTTGTCGCTACCGCTGATGATCCAAGTGCTGCATACTGGAATCCGGCCTGTCTTGTTAACGTGCCCGGAACGCAGGTGCAGTTCACTGGTACGCAGTGGTTTGGAGATATTCTCTACGGTGGTGCTGTTGTATCAAAAGAGTTCAGTGGAATAGGAACTTTCGCTGTTCAGTATGCGATGCTGCACTCCGGCGATATGGACGTAACCACCGTTGAACAACCCGAAGGAACGGGAGAGACTTTTGTATGCACTGACTGGGTTGCAGGTCTTTCTTTTTCAAGAATGCTTACTGACAGATTCAGCGCGGGTCTTACCGTGAAGTATGTCAGAGAGCAGTGGGATGATGTCGCTGCTGGTGGAATTGCTGTTGATATTGGTACTCTTTACGACACGGGTTTCAAAACCCTTCGTATTGGAATGGCCATACAGCACTTCGGTGGCGAGCTTACTCCTGATGGGGATTACACTACGTGGTTCAGCGGAGGCGATTCTCTGGAAGTATATGAATCATACTCAATGCCAATGACTTTCAGACTTGGAATGGCGATGGATATCATCAACAGAGGATCACACTTCCTCACAGTCGAAGTTGATGGAGTTCATCCAAGTGACAATTTGGAACAGCTTGGAATCGGTGCCGAGTACTGGTTCAACAATATGTTCGCCCTTCGCGGCGGATACCGTATTAACACGGATGAAGAGGGTCTTACGGCTGGAGCAGGATTTAATATCCCTGTTGGCAGCAATACTATTACCCTCGATTACGCCTATGCGGATTGGAACAGACTGGAAATGGTTCATAGAGCCAGTCTTGGGTTCGCATTTTAGCTGACTTTTAGTAACCCGCGGGGCAGGTGACTTATCCCTGCCCCGGTCGGTCGGAAGGAATGAATGACACTTATTGCACTGGTACTTTCGGTACTCACCGGCTTCCAGGTAATCTGGAATGTTGAACCTGCCCATGGGCAGGAGGGTGGCTCAGTACACATGACTGTGCACCTTGATCAAGATGATCTCCTCTTTGTGACAGAGGATGGATCGGAGGCCGCTTCCTGGGAAGTTGCCGCGGTCATTGATGGTGAGTTAAGCGTGAGAAACAGTGGATCAGTATCAAAGAACGAATTACCGGTAATCGAGACACTTTCAATTCTGAATGTACCAACAGGCAGTCATTTGCTGACAGTTGTTATGAGGGATCTTGAAACCGGCAGGAGCTATTCATGGGAGGAAGAAATAGAAGTCCCCATGATGGATAGCGCCTTCTGGTCTTCAGGTGGCCTTCAAATTCTTGAGGGAACGAAACAGAGAGCTTCTGGCTCAACCGAAGTTGTCTGGAACGTATACTCTCCTTCAACGTCTGACGAGCCCGACTCCCTTTATGCCGCGTATGTCCTGAGGGATGTGAGCGGTGTTACCAGGAGAGAGGGTTGGATGAATATGACTGTTTCTGGAAGTAGTTCTGAATTTACAGCATCAATTGATATCAATAATCTTGACTCGGGTGAGTATGAAATACTTACTGTTGTCATGCACAATGATGAGATTGTTGCTGCTTCTAGAAATAGACTCGATCTTCTTCAGTCCTGGGATGTCTGGGGCGAAGACCCTGATCTGACTAAGAGATTAATCAGACCAATTGCGAGTTCAGCAGAACTGAGGACTCTCGACAACACGGAAGGACCATCCAGCCGAAATGCTGTGATGGCAGAATTCTGGCAGAAGAGAGACCCCTCGCCGGGAACCGTTCGGAATGAATATCTGGAGGAGTATCTTACAAGGCTTGACTATATAGAGGATCACTTCTCTGTTCTCAATACAATGGGTATCAATACGGACCGGGGAAGAGTATATATTCTCCTGGGTGAACCGGATATCACCGAGAACAGACCACTTGAGAATTACGATCTTCCAAGTCAGACCTGGACGTATTTTACACCACCTCTGGAAGTAAGTTTCATTGATCACTTCGGATATGGAGAGTTCGAACTTTATACGGAATGGGAGGAGGTCAGGAATGCCTGGGAAAGGCATAGGATTTTCTAGAACCATTACGCTTCTGGCGATCTGTGGAATCGCTGGTGGTTCGAATCTCGCTTCGCTCAGCCAGGGAGATATCCGTTTTGGAATCGATACAGCGCTTTTCGATTACACCGGAACTGGTTCTCTCGGTTTGGAAATCTATCAGCAGCTGGATCTGGAGCAGTTGTCCATGGATCAGGATTCAATGGCAAGGTTTTCTACGCTTATTGTACTGATATCCGAAAATGGAGACACTGTTGCGGTTGACCAATGGAATTCAGAGTCTATCTGGGCTCAGAACAGGTCAGTTGTAAATAGTACTGTTCTTGCTGTTACACCGGGAGAATACGTTCTGAATGTGGTTGTAACTGATGTTGGAAACGGAAGAGAGGGACAATTGTCCCGGAGCGTTGAGATTGAATCTCCCGAACATCTAAGTGAGATTGAACTCGCCAAAGCTACTGTTCCGGCTCAGGAGGAATCGTTTAACCCTCTTAGAAAGGGTGAACTGATAATATTCCCTGCAGCAAGCGGGAGTTTTACACTTCCCGGAGAGCATACGCTTTACTGCTACGTAGCGATATATGACGCAGGTGGCTGCACTCTAAGCATACAGAGTCGACTGCAAAGTTATGCCGGAGAAACCATATTCGCTCGACCCTGGGTACCCTTGTCGGTGCCCGATGGCGCGAATGCGATTGGTCTGGTAGATAGTCTCGACTTATCTGTTGTAAGAAACTCCGGTCTGCATAGAGTGGTTTTTGCAATTGTCATTCAGGGTGATACCCTTGAAGTAGAAAAATTCCTGATGGTGGGAAGGGAGGCGGAATTCGCTTCCGAATCCGGCGGGGAATCGTCGGAGGAAGTGACTGTTCTGCCTTATCCTGCGCATTTCAGACTTATTCTATCTGCCAGGGAACGCGATATTTATGACAATCTTGATGAGGATGCCATTGTAAGGTTCTATTCTGCCTACTGGCAGGGACGAACGGAGCAGCGTCAGCAATTCGAAACCCACTGCAGTGAAAGCGAGAGATACGCTAGTGCTTTTAGAGATGGCTGGGAAACCGACCGGGGGAGAGTATACGTTATCTACGGTCCCCCAGATGATATTGAAGCTGTTCTCTTCCAGGGAGACCTGGTCCCTCATGAAATCTGGTTCTACTACGAAAGCATGAATGAAAGGTTCATTTTTGCTGACAGGAGGGCGGTAGGAGAATACGAACAGATCTTCTCCACACTTGTAGGAGAAGTCAGCTATTCGAACTGGGAGGAAATGCTTTCACCTATCAATACCGGAACAAGTGAAAGCATAGAGCTCTTCTAGGATGAAAGGTGAAGGAAAATAATGCCTGAAAGCGCAAAGCTTTGTGAATGGGCATACAGTTTTGTTGATGCGGTTCACATACCGCTTAAAGTAGGAGGTCGAATATGATATTTTTTGCGGGATCGCGCAGGATTGGTTTGTTTACCGTCCTGGCGGCGCTCCTGTTACCGGCCCTTGGAGTAGGTGTGGCAAGTGCTGACATGAGTGTCGGGGATACTGTAATGCTTAAAGTTCCCGATCTTTCACAGTTCCCGAGTGCAATCGAGGAACATCAGTTTACTTGTCGGGCCGTTACGACGCACGCCTACTGGCTGGTGCAGGACACAATTTCGGTTAAGACAGGTACTGGACCTGGGGTTTTTGGTAATCCTGTCTGGGATACCCTGATGACCCAGGGTCAACTGGATACACTAACCGGTGATTTCGAAGGAAACGGAGTCGATGTCTACGGGACCGTCACAGAGTATCTCGGGGATATCCCGGATACGGATGACGATCCGAGGGTCTGGATTGTATTTGCCACAATTACTGATTTTTACAATACAAACCCCGGCGATAGACAGGTAATGGTGTATGTAAACCCTGAGGATGTTGATGGAAGCGGAAGCTTCAACAATCATGACATCGTCTACATCAATGTACATTCATACAGTACAAGCCCCTCACAGCTGGCAGATATCGCCAGGTGGGCCAGGCTGTATAACGTACCGACCGGTCTGGGCGAGCTTCTCAGAACGGCGGTCAAGCCTAATGAGAATCCTTGGGTTACTAGAGGACTTGGTGCGGCATGTCAGTACCTGTGCTATGGTCTTACAACCACATATGACGGGAATGGACCAGGCCTGCTTTACGATCTTAAGAAGTTCAAGGCAGGTGCTGATATTGAACTTACCTACTGGCAGACTGGTAAAGAAAGCGCACACATGAAGGATTACGCCCTCGCCAGAGGTGCTGAGTTCACCTGGATGATGTATATGGCTCAGCGTTTTGGGGACTCCGTCTTCAACTCCATTGCTCAATCCGACACGACTTCCATGCTCAATATGGCAAGAGCAATAGATTCATCAGTTCCTGATGATGTTGCAATCCAGACCAATGTTGTACCTATCTACAACGACTGGCTTATCTGCAACCTTGTCAATGACTTGAAAGATGAATCATTCGGAGGGATATATACGTATGATATAATCCCCGGAGATGTTGACTTCGGTTGCATAGGCTTTTCAAGTTCATTTGCACACCGCTTTGGAACAGCAACATCTTACCCGATAGATGTATGGATAGCTGATGAAGGTGATGGAATGATGGCTCCGATCTGGGCCGGACAGTACGTTGAATTTGCCGGTGACTACGCCGATTACCCGACCATGTACTTCAATGGCATGTATTCGGATGACGGCGGATCCGGTACAATACTCAACGGAAAATGGACCGGACAAGCTGTAGTAGTCAATGCTGACACAACCGAGATTCTTTCTATTGACGCCGTTACTCTGAACGATTTCTACACTGGCTCATTCGAACTTTCGGGTGGTCTGACCTATCTGGTCACTACAAACAACAATGAGGGTGGACAGACTGGTCTCAGGTACGTTCTATCACAGGATACGGATTTACCTTACGTTCTTCTGTCGGCCCATCAGAATACTGTTAACGATCAGTACATCACTCTCTACACTACTTTGTATGATGATGGTATTCCGGAAGGATTTGACTGGTACGGACCGATCTTCCATGCGATAACTTCTGACAGTTCCGGTCTTTTTGGTATGTCAGAATTTTACGAAACTATCTGGTCCCACAGATTCACCGCATGGGAAGCAGGAGCCTACACTCTACAGATCGCAGGTTATGACAGTACAGGGTTCGACTTTGCTAATAGCATTGCTGTAGCTGTTGACTATGTCACATCAGATGGTGCGACACTGAGTGTAAATGACATACATCTGAATGTCGCTGCTGGAGCTGCGGCTCCAGGTACGATGCTCAGCATGTGTGAATCAAGCATGCTCGGTCTTGCCATTGACGCGCAGACTTCTCTTGAAGCTGCTCGCGGTCAGATGACTGGCATTCTTGCTGGACCGGTAAGCATTCCATCTATTAATGCTGTGATATCTTTCCCTGCTGAGAACTCTGAAGGTGCTGTATACAATTACACTGCCGACGGATGGATCAGACTGGAAAGCTGGTATCAGAGCGGTAGAATGAGTGCTACGGTCACCGATGGTGGAAATTATGCCTTTGGCTCGTCTCCCGGTGTATCATCACCGGAGATTCCTGGCAATTTCCGCTTTGGCGGAACATATCCGAACCCGTTCAGCGCAGAAGCTGCAATCAGTTTCTCACTGCCGTCAACGGGGCATGTTAATGTAACAATCTACGACATGACCGGTAGAGCCATCAGGACTCTTACCGACACGGAGATGATGGCAGCTCAACATAGTCTTATCTGGGATGGTCTCGATGAAACCGGCCATGCAGTCGGAGCGGGAGTTTACTTCTGCAGACTGCAGGCATGTGGAGAGACAGTCACCCAGAAGATGCTTCGGATAGAGTAGGAAGGAGGGAGAAATGAAACATAGAATAGCAATAGCAATCCTGGGCTCCCTCGTACTGCTGAGTAGTTGCGGAGTCGAGAGTCCAGTGCTTCCCGAGCCGTACTTCTATCAGGGATTCCTTGATCGAGGATGGGCTCAGTATGCAGTTGGCAATTTTTCAAATGCTCAGGGCACTGGTGCCCTTGATTATTTCAAGGATGCCATAGACTGCAATGTCCAGGGTATTGAAGGGTTCGTGGGCGCGGGGTGGTCGGCGTTATTCGTAAGCGATGAATGGCGACTAGCCGACAACTACTTCTACATGGGAATTCAGTTGGATGCCGGGGCCTTCCCGATGATGAATCCAAGTGAGTCTCAGGTACAGGATACGATGTGGACTGTCTTCGAGTGTCTGCATAAGGACCTTCCCCCGGCGGTGCTGGATCCGATACTTGAGCTGACTGCTGATTCAGGTATCGTCTGGGTAGCGGATTCAATTGAGAACATCATTGATGACGATCCAATTCCATACCGTTTCCAGCCTTTCGCGAGTGATCCGATAGCGATGTTCATAGCCGCTAACGGATTCTCCGGTACTAACTCTGTAGTGGACAGCATAGTCGGCGGAATGATCTACTTAACAACTCCACAGGCGGTAATGGACGTCGGTGGAGATGACTACTACGTCTGGATCAATGTTGATGATCAGATAAACTACACATTCCGTACGTTCACCGCTTCAGGCAATGAGACGCAGTACTCCTATGACGCTCTTGCAGGCATCGTCATGCTGCAGGACATCAGAGGTGAAAATGGAGATCCTCTCCTTGGTGCTGCGGCTGCCTGGGGACTTGATCAGCTGAACAGTGATTACGCTTTTGGTTTAGGCAAGGACTATGTCGGACTTGAGACAATCAGCAACGTTCAGTTGAAAGGTACAGCAGCAGCGGTAGCCTATGCGAATCAGGCGTTCATGTACGCATGGTTCACTTGCGTAAGTGAAGGCTACGGAACTTCACTTAATCCGGCTGATCCGGGATTCGTGGTCCAGTTGATGGCCGTGATCGAAGAGATGCTGAACAGCTAGTACAGAACCATTCAGTTCTGAAAGATGCCCCCTGGCAGTAATGCCAGGGGGCTTCCCAACAGTGCCACCCACTGTTAAAAATGACATCAGAGCAGAACAGTGCCACCCACTATTAAAAATGACATTTGATCTAACCTATTTCCAGAAAAACTTGCATTCATCGGTAAAAAAGCGTACACTAAATGCATGTCAAGGATTATACGAGTGGTCGTACCTGGATTACCGCATCATGTAACGCAGCGTGGTGTGCGGTCGATTGATATCTTTGAAAACGATAGGGATAGACGTTTTTATCTCAGGATGCTCTCTGAATCTGCTACAAAGCATAAGCTTGATATCAAATGCTGGTGCTTGATGTCAAATCATGTACACTTGATTGTAGTTCCTGAAAACGATGAAAGTCTATCTCAGACAATTGGATCAGCTCACTGGGCGTATGCAATTAATTTCAATGAACGTAAAGGTGTAAAAGGAAGATTGTTCCAGGGAAGATTCTATTCAACACCCATGTCTTCTGTACATTACTATGCTGCAGTGCGATATATTCTTCGTAATCCGGTCCGTTCAGGAATTGTTATGAATGCCTGGGATTATGAGTGGTCAAGCACGAGATTCCACATGAGATTAATTGATCATGATCCTTTGGTATCTGAACCTGATATATTCAACTTATTCTTAAGCTGGAGGGAATATCTTGCGACTGATCCCTGTGAAATAGATCTGATTCGAAAAAGAACAAAGAGCGGTAATCCATGCGGAGAAGAAGACTTTATCAGGAAAATAGAAGGACTAACAAATAGAAAATTTCAGATAAGAAGTGTTAATCTAAATATGGCAGATAAACAATACAAAATATCCAAAACTGATTAAAACGAATGTCGTTTTAATGGTGGGTGGCACTTTTGTATGCGGGAGCATCGATTGAGAAGATATCATAATTACCTGTTCCACCGGCTCTATCCGATGAGAAGGCAAACCAGCCGGATTCAGGATTCCAGGCCGGATATATGTCCTTTCCCGGATCATCAGTAATCTGAACAAGTGTATTGCCATCAAGATCACTGATCCAGATATCCCATTGCCCTGATCTATCCGATGAGAAGGCAAACCAGTCATCTTCAGGACCCCAGCATGGATGAATATCATCAGAACTGCTTTCAATAACGACATGAGGGTTTGAACCATCCGGACGGATGAGCCAGATATCTGACTGTGTACCGTCATTAACCTGGAACAGTATCCACTGTCCGTCAGGTGAATATGATGGGCGCAGGCAATCAAATGATGGAGTGTAGAAGGAATTGCATGTTGTGGTATCCTCGTTATACTCCGCTTTCCAGAGTCCCCAGTTTGCTTCGGAATACGTACTGAAAAGCAGTGTATCACTGTTCGGTGACCATGTTGGATGAAGGTGTTTCAGACCATCACTTATAATAGTAGTTGCATATCCGAGATTTCCAGGAACGGTTCTTATGTCCGAGTTTGTAGTTCCGGAAAAAGCCGCGAAAACTATTTTTCCTTGTGTCGCGCTCCAGCAGCCGGTTGGTCCGACCGATTCATTCAGGTTGGAGGATGTGATGAGTACTGGAGATCTCAATCCATCGAAACCATATATGCACGGGGAAGTGCCGTCATTAGATGAAAATATGAGAACACCTCCGTATGGTGACCAGGCAAGAGATGTATCAGCGTAGTTGCTGGCAACGTAAAGGTATGCACCATCCGGCCATTGTTCCGGTTCCGAAGGGTTGTTTCCGCATGCCGTAAATAGAGCCATTAAGATAACCGTCGATACGATGATAGTATATTTCATTGGATACTCCGATACTGATTCTTCAATGGTTGAGACTCTGTTCATCCGTTAAAATTGTCGCTGCACGAAGGTCCGGATGTAATACTGGCTCCCAGTTTATTCAGTCTGCTTACAAGGTTTTCATAACCGCGTTCGATCTGGTGTACATTTCGTATTATGCTTGTTCCTTCCGCACAAAGAGCAGCAGTCAGAAGAGCCATTCCCGCTCTTATATCAGGGCTGCTTACATTTGTTCCATGAAGCCTGGAAGGACCAGATACTACTACTCTGTGCGGGTCGCATTGAATGATGCTTGCACCCATCGCGACCAGCTTATCAACAAAGAAGAGTCTGCTCTCAAACATTTTTTCAAAAATCAGAGAGGTTCCTCTTGATTGAGTCGCTACTACTACAGCTGTGCTTGTAAGATCCGGTGAAAATCCAGGCCAAGGAGCATCATACACTGTCGGTATGGACCCTCCTCGATCAGGCTGTACTTCCAAGGTCCGATCACCATCAATGATAACAGAGTCATCCTTTAACTCAATTGTAACTCCCAACTTGGAGAATCCATTCATGATTGGTTGAATGATATTATCTGGAACACCTGGAATTAATACTTTTCCGCCGCAGCATGCGGCAAGACCGATGAAACTGCCGATCTCGATGTGATCAGGTACAATTGTATGCTCAGTGCCTTCCAGAAGACTGCTTCTGCCGACTATACAAATTCTGTTTGTACCGATTCCAGTGATGAACGCTCCCATGGAAACAAGCATTGTTGCCAGATCCTGAACGTTAGGCTCGCATGCAGCGTTGTAGATAACAGTTTCTCCCTCAGCGAACGTAGCTGCCATCAGAGCGTTCTCCGTTGCTGTTACGGATGGCTCATCTAGAAGAATTGATCTTCCCCTCAATTTCTTTGCTGAGAATGAGAATTTATTATCAATGAAAGCAACTTCAGCACCCATCTTTTCAAGAAAAAGGAAGTGTGTATCCAACCTTCTTCTTCCAATTACATCCCCGCCTGGAGGTGGAAGTTGTACTCGTCCGGTTCTAGCCACGAGTGGACCTGCGAGAAGGATGGATGCTCTTATTACTCGACACAGGTCTTCTTCAATGTTATCAGGATTGATACATGCTGCGTTCAGTTTGTATGAACCGTCACCGAGTGCGGTTATCTTAACACCGATGCTTTCCAGTAGAGCAAGCATCGCTTTCACATCTCTGATTTCAGGTAAATTGTGAAGAACAACGTCCTTGTCTGAAAGAATACATGCGGAGAGAATTGGAAGAGCAGCATTCTTGCTGCCTGACGGGTTCAATACTCCCGAAAGCTGTTTCCCTCCTTCGACAATGTACTCATCGGATGAAGGAAGTGTCATTATTTGCTTCCTTTCTTTCCCGTTTTGCGGAGGAGAGTGTGATAAAGATCAGGATAATCGTCAGGTATCCATTGTTGTCGGAGAAGCCATCTGACATAATCTTCATCCTGAGCTACAATGTCCTCTACAAGTTGTCCCCTGTACTTGCCAAATGAGAATATCTTTATTTCCAATGAGGATTGTGTGAATTCCACTAACTCCTTCCAGCTCTCCGAAGTTGTAAGATGCTGTTCAATAATGAATTCTATAAGAGCTCGAACAAGTTCTGTATCAAACATTGCTCTATGAGCATTACCGGTAATACTGGAATCCAGCTCGAACCTGTACCTTAGAACCTGAAGTGCATGGGAGGGAATTGAAGGCCAGGTATGTCTGGTTAGTCTTAGTGAATCCAGCTTCATATCAGGTGTGATATCGCTGAAAACTCGAGGGAGTTGCCGAGTCAGTATTCCCAGATCGAATGGAAGATTGTGCGCGCATATAAGGTCAGCTTTACTTACAAGTTCCTGAATGTCATCTGATATGCTTTCAAGAGATGGTTTTCCCTCCAGCATACTGTTTGTTATGTGATGGATTGCAGATGCCTCTGGAGGAATTGGATCTGTTGGCAGCACAAGTTCAATCAACTCTATGTCCTGATCAGGTACTCTGGAGAAGTCATTGTAAGTACTTAATATAAAAGCAACTTCGCATATCTGTGCTGTTTCGGGATCGATCCCGGTGGTTTCAGTATCAAGATACAGGACCCTCCGGGTTTCCCCTTGATTGCCTGTGCTGAAAAAGAGATCGAGTTCATTTTTCATAAGTATATACTAATTCCCAAAGCTCCAATTGAAAACCCGAAAGTCTGATGGCTATTACTCATTACTCATCTTGAATTTCGTGCTTATTTTTTGAAATTTGTTGTAATTATGTATAATAAGGTAAAGCTGATGAAAACAGTCATTACTAATTCTTTGGAGGAGTTATGAAAACAATAATGTTGTTTGCAGTTGTGCTTGTTGCTATCTTTGCTGCATGTGGTGCTCAACCAGAGGAGGATGCACCGGTATCCGCCCTGGATATTCTTCCGGATAATGTCCTTTTCTCCATGGCCATTATCAACCCGGCAACCGTTATTTCTTCCCTTGACATTTATGGCTCAGGTATTCCAATTCTTGGGGAAAGCGCTGTTTCAGGGTGGATATTATCACTTCTGGATTGTGCGGATATGGCTGAAGTAGAAACAAAACTGGGTATTGATGTTGATGGCAGTCTTGTTCTCTTCATGCAGAGCATGATGCCACAGAGCATTGGTGTCGCCATGTCTGTTACAGATGAAGATGTTTTCTGGACTAATATCGGCCTGACCCCGGAAGTCGGTGAGCCGTTGGATGGTTTTGAAGTCAGCACAATTGATGCCGGATTCGGTAACCTGTATTTCTGCAGTACTCGTGGATTACTCCTTGGTGCAGGAAGCAGAGCAGGACTTCAGAGTATACTGGAACGAATTGACGGATCGCTGCCGATGTCATTACCTGGAATTCCTGATGGAAGTATCTACTTCTACGCGGATATAGCATCATTTGGTCCGATGGCTGCCAGCCAGCTAGCTATGGTTCGACCACAGATAATCGCTAACATGGATGATGCAGAAGGTGTTGGAGCAGAACTTACTGAAAAAGTACTTGGATTGTATTTCGATATAATCAATCTGTTCCTGATGGAAACAAGTTCTGTTGATTTCGTTCTATCATTCGAGACCGAATATGTTACTGGAAGCTCTTCAGTGAGATTTGTACCCGGATCTTCTCTTGACCAGTATGTCATTCCGGTTGAAATTAACGATTTGACCGGATTAATTCCAGCTGGTAATGCAATCGCTGGCAGGGTCAGTATCGATCCAAAGACAAGTGAAGTCGCAATGAACGCCGTGTTTGATGCCATAGGCATTGAAGATGTCCCCCAGGACATGGTCACTTTCTGGGCTGAGTGCTCTAACAATACAGCTATGTCAATGATCAGTGATCCCGATAACCCGATGCATATCATAGCTGTTTACGAGATGCCGGAAGGAGCCGGACTTGAACAGGTCCGGGAGGTTTACAGTATTCAGTTCTCTATTATGAGCAACCTTATTGACTTACCCGGCTTATCACTCTCAGAAGTGCAGTATGCGGAAATTGATGGAATTGAATGGATTACATTTGGCATGGATATGGATATGACGGAACTCCAGCCTGATGTGGAAGACAGCGCTCCGCTTGCTCAGAACGTCTCATGGACAGCCTGGATGACTGTCAGCGATGGGATTCTCTACACCGAGATGGCTGAACTTCCCCTGATAGTCCCTCAGTTAATCGCTGGAACCTGGCAGGGAGAGACTGTTGAGAGCATGCCTGCAATGCGGAATATCTCAGATTCAGCGGAAATCGCGATGCTGATCAACATTCCTGAATATCTCAACATGGCGCTGTCAATGTCCGGACTTGAAGTACCTTTCATCGATGCTGAACCTGTCTGGCTCGAGATAGAGGTGGATTTCACAGGTGGAGGTGTAGAGAAGCATTTCCGTGTATCCGGAACGGGACTGGCCGCATTTACAGGTCAGGCGATTCAGGTGCTTGGAGCTCTGAATCAGTGAGAGTTTAATTATCAGTCTATTTAGGTTATCGGCAGTCACTGTTGTGACTGCCGATAGCTATATTGAAGCTGAAATTTGCGAGACTATAGAACAGGTTTTCTGTTGTATTTTTCCTGCGCTGCAATCGTTCCCTCTTTTATGAAGAGTGTTACGCAATCAGCTGCAATATGAGCCATCCGTGAAGCTTCCTCTTCCAATTTCTCCGGAACACGGTCAAGCACGAAATCAGCGAGGTCAGAACCACCCGGTGCTGGACCAATACCTATTCGAAGACGGGCGAAGTCCTCAGTACCGAGACATTCGATAATATCTCTAAGGCCATTATGTCCCCCATGAGATCCTCTGGCTCTTAATCTGAGATGACCAAGATCAAGGTTAATATCGTCACAGACAACCAGTAATTCAGCAGGATCATAATCTTTGATATTGAGAAATGTTGCTATTGCTTTACCGCTTCTGTTCATGTAATCAGCGGGTTTGATCAGGTCCGGACCATCCGGGAGAACAGTTGCGATAAAGAGTCCCGCATCTATGAATTGAACGCCGGCTTCTCTGGCCAGTATATCGGCCACCCAGAAGCCGGCGTTATGCCATGTCATGCAGTACTTCTTCCCCGGATTACCAAGACATGCGATAAGCCGGGGATTAGCCAATGGTTACTCTTTTTTGGAGGTGGGAGTATCTGTACTCTCTTTTTCTTCTTCTTCTTCACCCTCGAGTTCAGCAGCTTCCTCTCCTTCGAGAAGGTCTTCCTCTTCAACTTCAACCTTCGCAACACTGGGAGCAACAACGGAAGCCACAACCAGATCGCTGTCCATATCCAGGGTTAAAGTATCCGAAAGTACGATGTCTGATAGGTGAATTGTATCTCCAATTTCGAGATGTCCCACATCAACGGTCACAGAACCGGGAATGTCCTTAGCTCTAACCTTGATGAGAATCTCATGAAGAGCATGTTCAAGAACTCCACCCATCGTCACGCCAACCGGAATATTCTCAAGGCGTATATGTATGGGAACTGAGACTATCTGATCTTCAGAAACTCTCAGAAAATCGATGTGAACAGGTTTGTCTGTAATTATGTCCCATTGTACATCCTTGACAATTGCTGTTACCGGAGATTTTCTACCCATTTTAAGATTAATGATACCGGTAGATGTGGAGTAACCTACAGCGTCCATGAACTCTTTTTCATTTACAGCAACAGTCAGCTCACTGCCTCCTCTGCCGTAAACAACAGCTGGAATAACTCCTGCGCGACGGAGTCTTCTTGCTGGTCTGGATCCGAACTCCAATCGTTCGGTAATTCCCAGTGTTTTTTTCAAAGGCATTACTATATCCTTTCTCTCTCCTTGTTACTGCGGAATGATGGCTGGGGCGGGAGGATTCGAACACCCAAATGCAGGGACCAAAACCCTGTGTCTTAACCATTTGACGACGCCCCAGCAGCCTCTGCTGACCTGCACAGGGTATAATTCCCTGTCAGTACTTGTGAGAAAGCTACTGCCTCGCTTTCCGTGCTGAAAAGCGCATAGAAGGTTGGGCCGGATCCTGATAACCCCCAGTTTTCACAGGAGTTTTTCAGAAAACGCGCCAGCTCTTCTATTTCAGGGAAGTGTTTCTCAAGCAGTGGTAGAAAATCATTCCACAAATTATGCGGGAAAATCTTACCCTCATGCCATACTGCTGACGAGGCTGAATAATGCTTATAAACACCATTGTTTGTCAAGGACAGATCCATTCTGTCCCATGCCCTGTATGCCCATGCTGTTGAAACCGTGACGGAAGGATGAAGAAGAACAGCATGGAAAGGAACTGAAGGAACAGGTGTTATTCTTTCCCCTCTTCCTTCGATAAGCGCGGTACCGCCATGCAGGAAGAATGGAACATCACTGCCAAGAACTAAGGCAATGTTCAAAAGATCCAGAGTTGGTCTGGCAGTAAGAGTTTTTAGACCCAGAAGAACCGTTGCTGCATCGCTGCTGCCGCCTCCAAGACCAGCCTCCGATGGGATTCTTTTTACAAGTTCTATTTCCAAATCCAGGTTCTTTTCTGAAAACTCAAGAAAGAGAGCTGCTGCTTTCCAGGCAAGATTTGAAGAATCGGACGGTACTCTATCATCTGAGCATGTTAATGAGATATCACCGCTTCCTGGTTTTGCGATAATATGGATAGTGTCATGAAGTGATATCTCCTGGAATATGCTGCGAAGATCGTGAAAACCATCTGATCGCGAACCTAATATTCTCAATCCCAGATTTATTTTCGCAGGTGCGATCAGCGAAATATTCACACCGGAACAGATCCTGTTCCGGGAAACAATTTCAGTGCAAGAACGACTGTAATCACCCATAGCAGAATATTAATCAGGAGAGGCTTGTCAGTGAGAAGGATTCTGTCAGGACTGCCGCCATGACCTTTAATATGTATAAGATAGAGATACCTGAATACGCCATAAGCCACAAACGGGA
>JAUWJE010000047.1 GCA_030607835.1 Candidatus Fermentibacterota bacterium
GAAGGCCCATATAAAGAGAATGTCCGGAGTTTTTCCCACCGCCTGCCATGCTATCAGAATGAACATTCCCATTATTCCGGCTCTCACAGTTGAGGCTCTGGCACCGGCAAGGAAG
Source organism: Candidatus Fermentibacterota bacterium (assembly GCA_030607835.1). Lineage (GTDB taxonomy): Bacteria > Fermentibacterota > Fermentibacteria > Fermentibacterales > JCC-6 > Aegiribacteria. The sequence continues at coordinate 116 of JAUWJE010000047.1, forward strand.
ACATAGCTGCACATAAGAAGGATCGTTATGAATACGGACAACCATGTCTTCCCGAATAGTCGCCTGGCGATAATGAGGATTATTGCACATATGATTCCAACATGAAGACCAGATACAGCAAGAAGATGTGAAGCCCCTGTCATTTCAAAAAGATTTCGCGTTTGCGTGGAAATAGTTCCTCGCTCTCCGGCAAGAAGCGCGGAAACAAGCGAACTTGTCTCCCTGGAAGGAAGCTTTTCTCTCCACCTTTTGCAGATTACTCTTCTTATCCGATTCTGCGCAGAATTAGACTGGATTGTGCTGAATGACCAGCTCTCAAGGAAATCACCTCGCAAGGAACCCAAAACCAGAACAGAATCCCCTCTTCTGACTGATTGAGCCAGTTCTTTGTCTGATGACCAAACCTGCCTGCCGGAATCAATTAATAGAAGGGCTCCGCGGGATGTTGTTGTCTCTACTCTGCAACTCCAGACTCCTCCCCTGGCTGATTCAGGATTCTCTACATTAAGTTCTCGCAAATGGTTATTATTCCAGTATAATCCAACAAGGAGTGAGGAAGCGCATAAAAACAGCATCCCATATCTTCGATAACCTGCGATTACCGCGATTAATCCGATGACTGCAGGAATAATCCATAATGGATACTCAACTCTCAAAGGAAGATAGTATCCCAGGAGGAATAGAGAAGTGAGCGAAAATAGCAGTTTTCCTAATTCCATGATACATCAAGTTTACTCAGAATCTCTATACAGTTCAAGGGGGATGCCCATTTTTATACTGGATAATTTCAGAAGTGCCTTCAATGTGGGTTCAGTTTTCAGATCGGTAGAGTCAATTTCACCCGCAGCCATATTTCTGACAGGTACATGCTGCAGACCGGGAAACAGAAAGCTCAGCCATACTTCCAGGGGAACCTTTGCATCAATCCCGTGGAGATACTTCAGTGAAATTGAAGAAGCCGCGCAGTGGGTGAAAAATACCGGTCGCACGCTCATAGCTGTTGAAAATACACCCGACGCGATACCATTCTGGGAAGCGTCATTTGATCTATCCTCAGCTTTTCTGTTTGGAAATGAAGCAGATGGAGTGAATCAAAATGTTGCGAATATTGCTGATTTGCGAATATATTATCCCCAGTCAGGAACTAGGAAATGCATAAATGTCTCAAGCACTGCTGCGATTATTGCATCTGAGATTCAGAGAAGGAGAATGAATGTCAATCCCTAAAGCAAAGGGTATAAAACACGTACTTCTGATACTATTGATTGTGTCAGCTGTTCTTGCCGGGAAATGGATCTATCAGGTTGATCCTGATCTTTGCAACGGTTGTGCAGCATGTATCCACTGGTGCAACGAAGACGCACTCTATATGTATGGCGGCAATGCTGTCATAGATCCTGAGCTCTGTAACGGTTGTGGTATTTGTGCAGGCTATTGCCCCAAAGATGCTATTTACATAGTATGGTATGAGAGTATTGAAGAATCGGAATCATCCGTTTCCCCGATGTATGGTCCAAATCCGACACACGGTCCTGTTTACATCGAAGGTGTTCAACCCGGAACGGATATTCGCGTGCTGGATATATCCGGAAGATTGATTGCCTCAACCGGAACAGATCCTGACGGCTTCGCACTTCTTGATCTCTCAGGAAGCGCCTCGGGAATTTACTGTATAATGCTTGGTGAAGAGATCATGGGTGAGATAACACTGATGAAATAACGTCAGAAGTGCCACCCACTAATAAAAGTGACAAGTAATGACAACACTATATAAATTCAAAGCTCAATACTATTTCTTGTCCAGAGTGTTCCGAACCTTTTGTGCCAGCATCTGAACTGAATAAGGTTTTTGAATAAAATTGACACCTTCATCCAGAGTACCACTGTGTATAATATGATTATCAGTATAGCCCGAAGTAAAAATAATCAAAAGCTCCGGATACAGACTCTTCAGAGCTGCGGCCAATTCTTTACCGTTCATTACGGGCATTACTATATCCGTGATGAGTAAATCAATCTTAACATTCTTATTCCTTGTTAATTCAAAAGCAATTTTACCGTTAGAAGCTTCGAAAACATTGTAGCCCAATTCTTCCAAGACCGAACAAGCAAAATATCGGACTCCCTCATCGTCTTCAGCAACCAGTATAGTCTCGTTCCCTGCAAATTTATCTTCACTCGTTTCCTCGGTGACAGCAGGAACTTTTTCCTCCTCGGTGGAAGGCCAGTAGATTTTTATGGTGGTGCCTTGTCCCTGTTCGCTGTAAACATAAATATCACCACGGTTTTGTTTCACTATCCCATAAACGGTAGCCAGGCCAAGACCCGTGCCCTGGTTTAATTCTTTTGTAGTAAAGAAAGGTTCGAATATCCTGTTCTTTGTTTCCTCATCCATACCGATACCGTTATCACTTACAGATATAATGATATGTAAACCTGTTTGGCTTCCCACATGCTTTGAGACATAGTATTCATCAAGGTAAACCTGGTCGGTTTCAATCGTGATTTTCTTCTGGATAGTCAGATCAGTCTTTTGATTAATGGCGTCCCTGGCATTTACTATCAAATTCACTAAAATTTGCTCGATTTGCGATTGATCGGCTTTAATAAGAGAAATATCCTGAATAAGACCTATCTCCATGCTAATATCTTCCCCTATGAGACGGCGCATCATTTTATCTAATTCAGAAATCAATACCTTTATATTAATGATTTTGGGTTCTGTAATCTGTTTCCGGCTAAATGCCAATAGCTGCCTTGTTAAATTCTCCGCTTTTCTTCCGGCATCTAGAATCGAAACAATATTATTATGCAAAGGATGGTTTTCTTTACATTTTTCTAAGGTCATTTCAGCATGACCATTAATTACTGTAAGGAGATTGTTAAAATCATGTGCTATGCCGCCGGCCAGTCTACCAATCGATTCCATTCTTTGTGCCTGACGGAGTTGTAATTCCAGACTTTTACGTTCTGTGATGTCGTGCAAAATGCCCTGGAAGGCAATACCATCTTTATATTTAATACGTGAAGTTGATATCTCCACCTCTATTTCTTTGCCCTCCTTTGAGATGGCCGTAAACTCGTATATTTGTGCAGGTTCTTCTCCAACTATCAAGCGCCTGTTTCTTTCTCGAATGAGCTCCCTGCTTTTTGGCGCCACCAGGCTCATAAGGCGAAATTCAGGCATATTGACATCTTCTAAAGTCAATCCGAAAATATCCTGAAATTTTTCATTAATTATCTCAAACTCATTATTATATATTAGGTATATAGCATCATTGGATTGTTGTATTAAATTCCGGTATTTTTCTTCACTTTCCCTCAAAGTCTGTTCAGCCTGCCTGCGTTCGCTGATATCTCTTACATTTCCCTGTAATCCAATTGGTTTACCCTTGTCATTTAACAACACTCTGCCGGAAATTTCTACCGGTACTAATTCTCCTTTCTTATTCATCAATTTCGACTCAAATAAAGCGTATGGATTCTTTTTGTAATTCTTTATAGTGGCCATTGCTACACCAACTATTCTAAAGAATTCTTTTCGAGACGTATACTGGAATAACCGTGTTCCCATAACTTCTTCAGGGTAAAATCCCAGCACATTATAAATAGATGGACTCATGTACAAGAATTTTAATTTTAAATCCATCTGGAAGATAAAATCAACAGTATTTTCTGCTATAAGCCGATATTTTCTTTCACTTTCCCTCATTGCCTCCTCTGCCTGTCTGTGTTCAGTGACATTGCGGCTGAAAAGCGCAAATCCAACTAATTTCCCATCATGATCGAGTATGCCGGTAACATGCGATTCAAGATACCGCACACCTTCGTCTGTTTGCTGTTCAAGCGAATAACGGTACTCGCCAGTACTTCGCACGATCTCTATAGCTTGTTCGAGCCTTTCAGGCGACACATTCTCACGGGTGTGCATCTCCATTACAGTTCTGCCTATAACTTCCTCTGCTGTGTATCCAAAGAATTTCTCAGCCATTGGGTTGTAAAAGGTTATGCGAAGATCCAGATCTGTAGTTGCGATAGCCATATCAGCGGCAGATCTTAAGATATTGTCCAGCATTACGGTTTTGTCGGCGAGGCCTTCCTCCGCTTGTCTGCGTCCGGTGATATCACGAAGGATGCCTGTTGCCTGCCATTCATTGTTGATTCTCATCGCGCTAATAGATAGCTCTACGGGAAATTCCGTTCCGTCTTTTCTGTTTCCCGTAACCTCAATCGTCTTATTAATCACTTTTCCCTCACCAGTTTCAAAGAAATGCTGCATCCCTTTGAGAGCATCCTGCCAGTGCCGTTCAGGAACGATTAATCTATGCAGATCATTACCCAGTGCTTCTTCTACCGAATAACCAAATATTCTTTCTGCCGCAGCATTCCAAAAAGTGATTTTACCACCTTTACCAAGGCAAAGTACAGCATCATTTGCTGTAAGAGCTAATATGCGATATCGTTCTTCACTATCTCGTAAATCTTTGAGAAATAAGAGGCTGCTCAAGGCATCAGCCATTCTGTGTCCTATTTCTTTGAACAGGTATTTTTCTTCTTCCGACCATATCCGAGCGTGTGAGCACTGGTGCATTCCGAAATCCCAGGGTTTTCCAAGTTTTGGATAAATAGCCATCTGCATCTGAGACTTAACCGAGAACTGCCTGGCGACATCCGGTATCAACTTCCCTGTATTCGGATCATCTATAACCGGATCCTCGGAATCCAAAGCCTCCTGCAGAACATTCGCGATTTCGGGAGTCATTGGAATATCCTTGCCAATGGTTTTGGCACCAGGATACTCAGGTTGGGTGCGCTCCATTGGAACTTTCCAGTACTGGGCATGAGGATCGCAGGGGAAAACAAGCCAGGCTCGATCACAATTAAAGATCGAAAGCATCTCATCAAGAACATCGCTCATCATTTGTTCAATGCTTGTTGACTCTTGAATGAGCAGGTTAATTCTCTTCATGTATTTCTGGAAGTTAAGGCGGGACAAGCATTCTTTCTCTGCTTGCTTATATTTTGCTTCCAAAGTCTTGAATTCAGAGATTAATAGTCGCGACTTCTCTAATTCTTTTATGAGTTGTTCTTTGGTTTTATTCTGGTCTCCCACACTGCTCCGTTCGTCACCCAGCAAATAGAAACCCCAGCACCAAACTAAATATACAAACTATCCGCACATACTGGAATGAGATTCTATAAAACCACACACACCAATATTACTGCGTTACCATCTTGGTGGGTAGGTCTGAGTTTCGATGTATTAAGAGAACGTTCAGCATTCACTCATGCTTGACAGGACAAATATGCCACGCGTATTCCCGAGTCAGACAGAGTAATGAAAGCCAAGCCCTCCTGTTACTGGGTTCGAATCCAGTCAGGGGTGACAGTATACCGCTCTTCAAGTCTATTTGACTGGCAATTCCACAGGCTCCATATTATCAACATGCAATAGGATGCATCAATGTAAAAGGATGTGAATAATGCTGTATTTAACATGCCTGATCACTTCAGCTCTACTGTTCAGCATAGAAATTGGCAGTAGTGAGGTGCCGGGATCGGAACCCTTCGGCTGTTGAGGTGATCAGATGCACTGTCTGGAGATGGTGCTTGATGATGAGATTGGACAGCCATACACGATCAGGAGCATTGGTTTCAGGAGATCCGAAATACCAGGCTCCGAAGATTATGCGACCCTCTACAATCTGGAGATACATGCTGGATTGACAGATTTGAACTCACTCGTTTCAGTATACAATGACAATTACATTCCCGGTTCTCGTACGATGCTACTTCAGGCAGATACCCTTGTTGTAGGAGCTCCGGTTGGTGAGTGGTACTTCATTGACCTGGATATTCCTTACGAATACGATAACCTGCACAACCTTCTCTTGGAGTTTGAGACGGACGGGCTTGACTGGGAGCAGTACCTGTACATGTGGCCTACGGATGAATACAGGATGGTTAGAGGGCATCCCGGTGTTCCCACTGGATACAGATTCAAGAGATGTAACCACATGATACTTTCAGATAATCTGTCAGAATTTAAGGTGTGTACGTTCGGTACGATCAAGCGGATGTTCTCATTAGACTGATCTGACGTACTCCCTCCCCTTTTGCTCTAATGATTGAATAATCACTACTGACCAGGAAGTGAGCAGATAGAGAAGTAGAAGTTTAGTATAACCAGGGAAGCTGCTTCTCCAGATGTAAATTCCCAACAGTGAAACAAGTTCTAAAAGTATCTACTACGGGTATCAGAGTTTAGAGCTTATTCCCAGCATGGTAACTGTTCTAAAAGCATCCATCACTGGGAACTAATTAAATGGTGCCTGTCACTGTTTAAATCAGTGGCCGGCTTCAAGCCAGTTTTTGCCTTTTCCCGTTTCAACGAGCAGAGGTACATCAAGCGGATAAGCGGATTCCATTTCTTCCTTGATTATAGCTGCTATTTCCCCTGCATTTGCCTCAGGGGCAGTAGCCACAAGTTCATCGTGAACCTGAAGTACAAGACCGGTATCAGGAATGTCCTTCAGTCTTTCATCCACTCGAAGCATTGCCAGTTTTATGATGTCAGCAGCCGATCCCTGGACGATTGTGTTGACGATCATACGCTCCATCGTATTGCGAGTGGAACCCGTTGCGGATACAAAACCCTTGAAATCCCTCTTTCTTCCGAGAATAGTCCTTGTTTCGCCTGTTGCTTCAGCATCGGCAATACATTTCCTGAAGAAGAACTCAAGTTCAGGATATGTGGCAAGATATCTGTTTATGATTCCGGAGGCCTCTCCCCTGCTTATATTCAGCCTGTTGCTAAGACCCCAGGGGCTTATTCCGTACAGGATTGAAAAATTCACTTCTTTTGCTTTTCTCCTGTGTACAGGTGATTCATCTCCAAACAGCGCCAATGCTGTTGAACTGTGAATGTCCAGATTCTTACTGTAGGCATCCCTGAGATTCCCGGGACCTGCTAGATGGGCAAGAACACGCAACTCAATTTGTGAATAGTCGGCTGTTATAAAGAGATTCCCTTCGATTCCCGGTACGAAACACTTTCTGACTTTTCTACCCTGACTTGTCCTGATAGGGATGTTCTGCAGGTTCGGGCTGCTGGAACTGAGACGCCCTGTGGCAGTAACTGTCTGACTGAAGCTTGTATGCACAAGCCCATCCCTGTCCGAGATATAGAGAGGGAGTTTCCCTACGTAGGTGTTCAACAATTTAGAGAGCTCTCTGTGCTCAATGACTATTTCAACGAATTCGTGCTTGCCCCTGAGTTTTTCCAGAACATCTATGCTTGAAGAGTATGCTCCCTTCAGGGTCTTCTTTACAGGCGGGAGTCCAAGAGTATCAAACAGAACTGCTGAAACCTGCGCTGGACTGCTCAGGTTCAACGGATTACCGATCATTTCAGAAGCGTTATTCTCAAGTATTCTGATTCTCGTTGAGAACTCATCGTTGAGTTCATGCAGTGATTCCAGATCAATTGCCACGCCCCGCTTTTCCATGTCTGCAAGTACTTTTACCAGAGGTAATTCCAGTGTATCATATAATTTGAGGAGTTGTGGATCCTTTTCAAGTTCGATTCTGAGTTTTCCCGCAAGCTGAAATGCTGTCGCTGAATCACAGCCGCAATAATCAGCAACCTTCCGCGTATCGACCTCAGCAAGTGTTTCTGCATTACCGAGTATTGTGCTGTAATCCATCATAGGCTTATTCAACCAGATAGACGATAATTCCGAGAGTGAATGAGACTGCCTTTCTGGCATCAGAAGGTAATCCGCAATCATGGGATCAGCACTTATCTGCTGTATATCAATTTCGATGGATTCAAGTATGTGAATGTCGTACTTGCCGTTCTGTGCCGCTATATTCTTCCCTTCAAGCCTGGTTTTCAGTATCCGGACAACATCTGCAGCGGGGAGAGAGTCAGGACCAGCCAGGGGAATGTAGATAGCAGTATCGTTGGAAAGCGCAAAAGATATTCCAACGGGATCAGCGTCAAATGGACGGACCGAGGTTGATTCGGTATCCAGTGCTATGATATTGCTCCGTGAATTATCAAAATCAAACCTGTCAAGTTCATCCACAGAATTAATGATGAGTGTTTTGCACCAGGAACAGAGATTATCTGGGATTTGAGTGTCGAAAAGGTTTCCGGTCGTCTGTATATGCAATCTTCTGAGAATACTGCTCATACCTAGCCTGGTCAGTATCTCGAATGCCGCACTTTCATCAGGACCGGTCATTGAAAGATCGTCAATTGAAGTGTCAATGTCCTTCGCGGGTAGGAGAGCAATCAGTTCTCTGCTGAGATATACTTTTTCTTTGCTTTTCTGGAGCTTGCTTCGCACTGATTCCGGTAAAACATCACCAATATTCTCGTATATGGCATCAACACTGCCGAATTGCTTTAGAAGTTTTAGAGCGGATTTCGGACCTATTCCTTTCGCTCCCGGGATATTGTCCGAAGAATCACCTGTGAGAGAAAGGTAATCAACTACCTGATCGCTTGAGACACCTATTACGCTTTCAACATCCTCCGGTTTTATTATAGATATGGGAGCCCCGGATCTCCCTGGTCTGAGCATCGCTGCCCCATCTGCAAGAAGCTGCAGAAGATCCTTGTCAGTAGAGAGTATTTCAACGGTATCACCACGTTCCAGTGCCTGTGATGTCAGTGATGCTATGATGTCGTCAGCTTCGAGACCCTCCTTTTCTAAGAGCGGAATTCCCAGTGCCGGTATCAGCTGGCGTGCCAGTTTCGACTGAACTATAAGCTCGTCAGGCATTGGTGGACGGTTGGATTTGTATTCTGGATATATTTTCTTTCTGAAACTGGGTTTAGGGTAATCGAATACAGCAACCGTAATGTCTGCTGAACGGTTTTCTGTCATATCCAGTATTTCGCTGACAAGATGATAAAGACCGCTTGTATTTGTTCCATCCTGTGCCCTTAGAGGGTTTCTGTGCATCGCGAAGTGTCCTCTATAGAGAAGATTGTAGCAATCTACAAGCAGAATCTTTGACATATCAGTTTTCTCCGTTCTCAAGTAATCGAACGCAAGCGTTCAAGACTTCCTCCGGAGATATATCATCGAGACAGAGCGGTGTACCATGAGGACATGTACGTTTAAAGCATGGAGAACAGGATCTTCCTGAAGTCATTACTTCTGTCTTTCTGCCAAGAGGAGACGTCCAGATCGGTGATGTAGATCCAAATATCGTAATTGTCGGGGTTCCCACTGAAGCGGAGACGTGAACTCCTCCGGAGTCGTTTCCTATCGCTATTTTCGCGGAAAGCAGATATGAGACAAGGGGTGGAAGATCCAGATCGGTTTTCACAGCGGAGATTGGTATCTTTGATGCCATTTCACTGAGATATGATTCCTCTTCAGGAGTTCCGTACAACACCGATGGCAGTCCTGTTTCTTCGTGTAGCATGAGCGCAAGTTCAGTGAAACCGAACCATCTTTTTGCGCTGCCATATTTTGCTCCTGCGAAGTAGGCTACATGAGATTCATATGCGGGTTTTACAATGGGAATCGGAATATCAGCATTATGATGAGCGCCCATTACGTCAGATAGTCCGATGTAATCTAGAGAATGATGATGATTACGGTCAGCTGGAGGCTTTACTGCCTGCGTGAGAAGGAATTTTCTCATGTCAGTTGAGTAACCTGTTCTCTGAGGTATTCCGGAAAGATATCCCTGAAGAGCTGTTCTGAAGGAATCAGTCATCAGAAGCAGACTGTCGAATTTCTTTCGAGGAAGTCTTTTCTCAGTGTAAATATCCCTTGAACCAAACAATACGCCAAGCAAGCTCGAGTTTTCGGGGCGACTCCAGAAGACCAAGTCAGGATATTTCTCCACAACCGAAGATAGTGC
>JAUWJE010000275.1 GCA_030607835.1 Candidatus Fermentibacterota bacterium
CATGAACCACTCACCCCAACCGGTGTTAGAACCTCCAGTGGTCGCTGGTGTACCCATACTGCCACCCGTACTATACTCGAAATCCTCTGCAACAACGATTGTTGTTACAGCAACAAGCAATAGAATAGTAATTCTCATGATGGAATCCTTTCTTTAGTAGATTGATACATCTTACTATAATGTAAGTATATGATATGCACAAGATGTTGAGTATGTCAATCTAGCTTGATGAAGGATTCCAATGAACAGATTGTTTATGCGCTAAGGCAGGCTGAGAGTGGTGTTCCCGTCTCTGAGATATCGACTACGCGGGGGACGTACATCCTGATACCGAGTCTCCAGTGTATATCTGCCGGTTAGATACGGTCCTTCTTTGATCTGATGTCTGAGTTACAAACCATCTTTCGAATGCAGCGTTCAGTGGCCCTGAGAATTGGATACTGATATTCATTGCTGTAAGTACGGCGAAGAGGCTGTCTATCTGTACAGTAGCCTTGCCCTTCTCGATATCGTAGAGCGTAGATTTTCCAACTCCAGCCAGGTCTGCCAGCTGAATCTGCGTCAAACCAGCTTTTTTGCGATGAAAGCGCACGAACTCGCCCAGTTTCGAAGGATCTCCGGGAACAGCTTCACCCTCAGGAGGTCGTCCCTGCCTGGAACGAAGGGTTCAACATCCCCAGCCAGATCATCAATACTCCGTTCAGCGAGTCGGCTCAGTATCATTTCTTCGATCTTCTTTCTTGAAGATACATGAACTTTCTGCTCAAGGTAATCCATGTCCGGTTCTGTGAATCCGAACAGATGAGAGGCATCGTAAAGATCACGACCCATTACTCGCCTGCGGTTCAGTATTGCATACAGCTTCTGGGCCAGAATCAGTTCAGCGGTGGCAACAGGTACTGGAACGATAACATCCAGACGGTTCAGCACTTTTAACTGCGGGACATAGTTATACCGCTGCGGTGAAGCATCGAACTTGAGAGTAAGTACTTCATCTCTGTGAGGTGTGAGTTCCCACCCTTGAAGGGCATCGGTGAACCTGAACTTTGCCGAAAACGCACTTCCTCTGCTAAAGGTTACATCACATTCTACAGCTTCCAATTTAAATTCATTTACTACTGTTTTGGCTATTTTCTGAAGGTCATCACTGGAAATATCATTAGAATCGAAGTCAATATCTTCGGAAAACCTGATGCTTCCAAAGAATATTCTCAATGCTGTACCACCCATGAAAACCAGTCCGCCGCTTTCCTTTGCTCTGAAGATGAACTGAAGTGTTTTGTACTGCAGGTATTCCCTGAGCATTGCTCTTTTGAAGGTTTCGGGAATGCCGTGAAAAGCATTATAGACGATTACAGGTTCAAGCATTTTTCATCACCTCAAGCAGTTCTTCTACCTTCCCTGTCAGCCAGGACTTGTTGAATCTATCCGCAAGGTCAAGGATTTCCATTGAATCCAATCTATTGAAAGTCTCTATGTCAAAACGGAGTTCCAGCATATCCTCTGCTGAGCTGATATCCCTCCTTAGGTAGAGCATGTCAACAACCGCCCTCTCGGGAGAAGCCATAAGGAATCTGTGCTTCCTTCCCCTCTTCGGTTCATACCCGAAGAAATACTCCGGCTGAATACTCCTGTATATGAATCTGCCCAGAGATGAGTTGATGCGCCGGGTCTTTCTTGTACAGACCGAAGTCACAGAGAGGAGTGTCTCCGGAATGAGCCCGTAAAATGAAAGTGCAGATTCCAGAGAAACGAACGAAGGTGTGTACATCCTGCAGGCGATTGCGAAGAGATCGGTCTCGTCACCGATTTCATTCGGGAGAACATAGTAGCCGGGAGCAACCAAAACGATCTTTCCGCTGCGATTCCACCTGGACAGGGTTTCCTGACGGAAACCGGGCATTGTGCTTCTTAAATCGGCAAGCGAAACAACCGGCAACTTCTTAGCCAGTTCCTCAAATTCGTTTAATCTCAAATATGTATTTCCCTTCTATGACATTTATATCATAACATAGAAATACAATACTGTAAATGCAAGCGGTGATTTCTCCATCCTTTCTCTGAGAGAGATCTTGCCGGGAATCAAATGGATAGCTATCCCGGAACAACTGCTGAACCCAGAGATGATTATGGTCCATTTTCGAATGAAGGCTTTGAAGTGGGACCGGATATTCACTATGCTTGGGAACCACCGAATTGGTATCACAGTACCAGCACAGATATTGTTTAATGTCAAGTGTCAAGAGTAAATATCTGCCCTCTATTCCCTCTATCTCAGAAGGATAACCTGAGCGGAGGCAAAGTCCCCGTATCCACTCACAATACGGATGATGTATATCCCACTGCTCAGGTTCAGGCCGCTTGTGCCACATACATCCCACGAGACAATATGCTTACCTTCAGCCATGGCTCCCATTTCCTTGCTGCTAACCAGCTGTCCTGCTGTGTTGAAGACCTCTAACCTGACGTTCTCCAGCCCCGGCGATTGAAGTGTCATACTGACAGTGGAGATGAAGGGGTTGGGATAGATGCTGCTGATGGAGAAAAGCTCCTGAGCCGGGTCGTCGTCACCCACTGATTGCGAGTAGCTATGAAGGCCGAGACTATAGTACTCTCCACCTGCCGCATCCACAAAAC
>JAUWJE010000235.1 GCA_030607835.1 Candidatus Fermentibacterota bacterium
GCGCATAGAACATTGCCCCGATCGAAGATCTATGAAATCGAATCCAACCCTCCGGCCCCAGAATCACGGTCGGGAGAATACAGAACAAACCGAGTATGGCAGCTGCGTAGGTAATAAGAAATTTGTAATCACGTTTCAGAAGGAAATAAACGAGAAATAGCGCTGGATAGCAGTTTATCGAGGTGGCAAGGGCAAGGACAATACCAGCACATACTCGTCTGTTCTCCTTGTACAGGTAAAAAGTCAAGAGAATGAGAAGACAGGAAAGGATATTAACCTGACCCCAGCTGAAATTATCGAGGAGAGGAATGGATGTCAGGAGGAGAAGGATGTATAGCGCCATCTTGTGGATGGTGACTTTCAACAGCTTGAGAAATGATAAATACCAGTACAGAAAGATGAAGACTATCTGAAACAAGCCCCAACAGAGTACAGCAGTCATCTTCGTCAGAACTCCGCAAGGGACCAGAAATAAAGCAAATAAAGCCGGATAATAGTAGCCAAAAACAGGGAGCTTGCTGCTTAGAAATTCCCTGCCCATTGGATAGTAATGATTAGTAAAATCGGTGAAAATTCCATCATCTGCTACAGTAATGAATTCGCTTATTGCCTTGAACCTCAGCCAGTAATACAGCAGTATGAGAAATACAACCAGAATGCATGCAATAACTGACACCGCCCTGTGTCTGGATGCCCACTCGGTATATAAACTCAATGAGCTTCTAAAGTAAGATGGTCTTTCCTGTCCGTATTTATTGGATTTCATAATACACAGGACCTTTTGCACTAAACACAGTATGAACCTGATACCTGAAGTATGTCAGTTGCACGTTGGAAGCCCACATTCGCCATCAATTCGGGATTCGTCCGCAGGCGGAAAAAAATGTCCACATCATCTACTTCGTGGAGTATTGTCAGACACTATCTGCAACATACGCTCGTAGTATTCACTGTCCTTGTTCAGGGCCAGAGCCATCGTCGTGGATAGATCTGACGAAGAAAACAGCTCGTAGTGGTCTTTGAAATAGGGATCTGCATTTATCTGTTGGGACATTTCCCGATAATCGGGATGCGGCATATAGATGAGATCGGGCTGGTAGCTCTGGAAAAAGCTGTCGGTGGAAAATCCATTGTGAGCGATCATGGTTTCGTTCAATCCTGTCAGATCGAGGATGGTCTTTCACGGATTCATGGCTAATGGGAGCCCGATCTAAGTGGCGGCGAGAACCATGTCGTCCGGTAACCGGGAAAACTCGTCAAGACAGAACCAGTAAGCTGTCCATCTGTCCCTGTACTCCTCCGTGACATCGAATCCGCGGTACTCACCGTTACCCGTTGTCAGCAGTGGATATGCCTCTCTGGCCACAGGAGGTCCGAGAGCAAACACAAGGAACAGAACCGTAACTGCCAGGATTGCCTTTGAATCCACCTTATCCATCAATCCTTTACGGAGGATGTCGTTCAGTGAGGTTCTCTCGACGATGAATACCATGCTCTGGACGGCAAGAAATACGAGTGCAGGCAGCATCAAGTAGTAAAACCGCTGAGAGTAACCCATTATCGGTATGACGAAGAAAAGATGGTATCCAATGAAGGCTGCTGTGGCCAGTAGAAGTCCTTTTGCAGTTGCAGACATCGCTTTCCACCAGCTTCGAAAGTCAATGTAGAGAGCTACGCCGATTGCGGAGAAGAGGAACGGAAACGAGAAGATGTACTTGCATAGCTGTTTGAGCGGAACCAGATGATACTGTTCCTGCAGGTAGCTTCCGTAATGGCCGATCGACTTTGCATAGAAAGGCAGCGGCAGAGGTGAGTTCAGGAATTTCGAATAGAGAAGGACCTGGAAAAGAACCGTTAGTGATGTTACAGAGAGGATGCCTGCCGCCTTCAGCCTGGCTTTGCGGCCAGAAGAAAACAGGAGCACTACGAATGGAACCGTAATCGTGTAGATCAGGAGATCGGGTCTGAACGAAAATGCCAGTCCACCCATGAATCCCGTCAGTAACATGCTGGATACTGTCAGAGATCGCTGGTGCCACATGCATAGGAGAATGTATCCGGTGAGGAATGCAAGGGCAAACATCGTGTCCATGCCGCTCAGGAAATGAACCGAGAAGTCGCCTGCAGCGAGCGCAAACGATAGCAGTATTATAACCGTAATCATATGATTCATTGGATGATCGATACCATCGCTGCTCTTCCTGACCAGGACAATCAGCAGCCCGATAAAGATCAGACCGCATACCGCGCTGGAGCATAGCATGGTTAGTGCCGGATTCTGAGAGAGAACCGCTCGGATCGGAAGAACGACGCCCAGGAACGCGGGTGAGGTGAGTCCGTAAGTTGCCTCGCAACCGGGATTGAATGAGAGCGTTCCCCTTGTCAGGATATTGTCAGCGTACCTCGTGAAAATGTATGCATCATCCTGAACGGATGCGGCTGTGAACTGGAAAAGCACACTGGCTGTAATAATCGCAGTAAGCATTATCATCAAGAACCGTAAGCAATGCGTGACACTGATTCTCGTCGGGAGAAGATCTTTCCCGTTCATGCCAGTCTGCTTATTTCCAATCTCAGAACTCCCAATTCAGCTGAGTCTCCATTTGATCAGTAGTAAACCTGATTTACCAAAGCACCGGAATCAATTCCTGACACGGTTCATCTGACCGCTACTACCCTTTTCTTTGAATTAATTCACCTGAAATCAATGATACCGCCTGAAACTCACACCCGTCAATGACATGATCGTCTGATAACCGCTCGAAACTACGCATCAGAACACACACGTCTCCCATGCAACCAGTATGACTGGAAGCTCGTGGTTCCCGGAATATTATCTCTTCAATCCACGCATTGAGAGAGATATTCGTTTCCGCTTTTCATCCACAGCCAGCACTTTAACAGTAATTATGTCCCCAACTGAAACAACATCCGCGGGATTCCTGATATACCTGTCGGCCAGCTGGCTAATGTGTACAAGTCCATCCTGATGAATGCCCACATCAACAAAGGCACCGAAATTTGTAACATTGGTAACAATTCCGGGAAGAATCAAATCTTTTGTAATGTCCTTCATTGTGTGAACATCTGCGAAACTGAAAATCCGGAAAGCTTCACGGGGATCTCTGCCAGGTTTCTCAAGTTCATTCATGATGTCATGAAGCGTCGGCAATCCGATGTTATCAGTGATAAAATCTTCAAGTCTGATTGAGCGACGCAGTTCTTCAGATTCAATTAATTCTCTTACTCCTACTTCAAGGAAATCCGCCATTTTCAGCACAACCGAATAACTTTCTGGATGAACC
>JAUWJE010000153.1 GCA_030607835.1 Candidatus Fermentibacterota bacterium
AGACCTGCGGGAGGCGCGGCAACCGCGCCTTTTTCCGACGCATAAACCGTCTGATATCTTTCATCATCCAACTCGTCCGGGGCACGTTTTATATACGGAGGTAATGGCACCTTGGCAGTTCTGCTAAGAGTATCCCCGGTATCCTCACCAGAATTGAATTCAATAATTGCTCGTCCCTGATCCAGCCTCTGTTGTACAGTGCATGAAAGATCATTTGAGAATTCAAGGATTATTCCTGATCTCGCTGCTCTGCCAGGACGGACCAGAGCTTTCCAGATTCCGTGGTCAAGTTCTCGAAGAAGGAATACCTCAACCTTGCCACCCGTGTCTGCCCTGTTTCCTGAAAGTCGTGCCCTGAATACTTTTGTATTGTTCAAAACCAGAAGATCTCCGGGAGAGAGCAGGTCAGGGAGTCTGCTGAATATGCTCTCGGATATTGTCTTCTTCGCGATGGATGACACCAGAAGTCTGCTTTCTGTTCTATCAGAAAGAGGTGTCTGTGCAATCAGGTTCTCGGGAAGATAATACTGAAAGTCTTCTTTGAGCAGGTTATTTTTATCTGTCATGAGAGGGGAAGTCGGACGGTAAACCAGGTTCCGTATCCAGCTCTGCTTCGTACGCTGACAGTTCCGCCCATCTGTTGCGTAAAACTCTTTACAATTGTCAATCCAATCCCTAAACCTCGAGTAACCTCTGCGTTATTGCTGCCTGTGTAGAACCGATCAAAAACATTTGGCAGATCCTCTGGAGGGATGCCGCTGCCGGTATTAAATACTTCAAGAATCCAGTGAGAGCTGTTATCCAGTGTCACGTTGATATTCACTGATCCATCAGGTTCATTGTACTGAATCGCATTGTGCACAAGATTTCCAATTATCTGTTCCAGACGTGATCTGTCGAAACTTGCAGTAAAGGGCTCTGAAGGAAGTTCCGCCCTTACAGAGACTTTCTGGTTCTTTCCCATCTCCGAGAAAATCGGTAATAGTGAAGAGACAACATCCGCTGGTCGAGCCCAGATGATTTTCAGAGCTTCATCACTCAGCTCTATCTTCATGAAAGTCAGCATTCGCTCCGCGTACTCAACAAGATCAATAAGTGCGGTATTCATTGCCTTCAAGGAGTCTTTCTGATTAGATGTGAGTTCACCCAGTTTTTCTGAGATCAGTAGATCTGTATGTCCCCTGAGAGTGGTTATCGGAGCTCTCATTCTGTGAGAAAGACTCAGGAGAAGATCTTCCAGACCTATGTGTTCACTGGGCTTATCTTCCTGCTGCATGACATTCTTCTTTTTATCCTCCTGAGTGTTTCTGAGTAACCACAGTGACAATCCAACACATAGAGTGCGAAGAAGACCTGGAAACGGGTTCTTGAAAGCATCTCTGTGACTGCTTCCAGCTGTGAGAGTTCCTATCGCTCTACCCTCGGAGATAAGTGGAACAGTCAGTTCGCTTCTGGAGGATGGAAAAACCGGTGAAAATCTTTGATCGACGGCAGTATCAGGAACATAACATGTCTCCGTGTGCGTGTAAGACCATGATGCAATTGATGGAGTTTCGAGAGAAAGGACGCCTGGATCCGTTGAGGTTCCGGATGACACAAGAGGTCTAAGAACCGATTCTCTGGAACCCACCGTATGTATTACCATATAATCAGCTCCGATGATTGATCCAATTTCATCAAGCACCATTCGCACGTTTCGCTCACGGCCCTTCAGAAGGGTCATGAAGTCTGAAATTGAATTCAATAATTTCATCGTGTTTTTTTGATACTGATGGCATTGTAAATACTGCATCAGTATAGGGACAAGCTGAAGAACCAGCCTTCCAAGAGGGTTCAGGTTACGGGACGGTGTTCCTGTTATTTTGAGATGAGCCTGACCTTGTTTCTGCTGAACGGGAATTGTCAGATTGAATCCAAGAACATCCTCGGTCCATGTATTCTTACTCTGATTTAGTTGAGCCTGCTCATGAGCTCGCTCAATTGCAGTCAGGGATGCATCTCCAACAGCGACTTTTCTCGATCTGGAGATATATGCAGCTCCTCTGGCTCCCGTGCCAATTCTGAGAAATTCGAGAAGAGATCTTATTGAATCCTTCTCTCCGTTGAACTCATTAAGTGCGTCTATAAGTTCAAGAATAATCTGTCCGGGATAGGTTTCAGTTTCAGAACCTCTCATTATGTCAACAGGCGTGAAAAAGATGATCAGACTCTCTCCATCAGGCATGAGCAAGCTGGTCATCTCAAAGTGTATCACAAGAGTTTCTGTCATAGTCAGTCCCACGCTGAACTGGAAAGGAGCAACCATAGTTTCGGTTTTACTTTCAAACAGAGCAGATACTCTTGCTCTGTCTTCTTTTATGATCCAGTCATTGAACTGTGTGGAGAGAGGATCCATTCCTCCTGAACTGGAGACAATGTGGGCTGCATGACTATTTACTGCAACTATCGTTCCCTTTCCATCAATCCTTATCGCAGGAATGGGAATCACGGAGAAAAGAGTTCTAGCAAATTTCGAATCATCCTGCTCAAATGTTGTCATTGCCATCGAGGGAGAAGAAAAGGATGCAATCAGCAATCTGTTACAAACGCCAACTTTCTGAAGAGAAGCGACCAATGACCTTTTGTTCATGTGACCAGTCTTGGTCAGAACCGAAAATTCCCTGACCTGTTTCCCGGAAAGGCTTTTTGAGCTTGCGGAAATAAATGCTGTCATTGAAACCTGATCAAGAAAATCTCGAAGAGATGTGCCTTTGTATCCGGCATAAATCATGCTGGCAGTTTCCGTCATTGCAAATACATGTCCCGATTCATCGGTAAGAATTCCCGGTCTGCCACCATGATATATTTCCAGCCACTCCTCCAGTTCGAGCCTTGAAGCACTTTTAAGTGATGTGATGCGGGAATCTCCTGCACTCATGGAGGTTGATAACCAGATTTGTCCGTCAAGGAGTATTGGAAGTGCTCCATCCTCCTGCATCGAAAAAATATTCAGGATAACATCCCTGTCCATGGTGAGTTTATCAAGTAATTGAGACATTGAAGGAGAAATGTCATGTAGTACATTCCTCAAAAAAGTAACAACCAGGGAGTCCTCCGGAAAAGTGAACTCGACAATATTTTTATCTTTTGACATTATTCACCCCACTTGAATCCAATATGGTACTTGCAAGACGATAAACAAATTCTATATTAAAGACCATTAAAGACCAAGTAGGACAAGGGGGGCATTTGAAAAGACCGGTTTTTAGCGATTGGAATATCAAATCAGTTAACAGAAAAGCTGCGATTGCGGAATTATTGAAATTATTCCCATTCCAGAGCAACACTCAGGATCTTCTTCTAACAGCGCTTGAAACAAGAGAACAGGCTGAGCCGACAATTGTTCATAAGGGTATTGCGATGCCTCATTGCAGGAGCATACTCGTAGATGATTTCATGATCGCTATCGGGAAATCGGAAAAAGGTATTCCCTGGCCAGAAGAAAAAGTAAAAGTAATCATACTCTTTATAACTCCAGTGAAGCCATCCGGACCGGATGAACACATGAAGTTGATCAGACATCTTGCCAAACTGCTTCGGATGGATGGAGCAGAAAAACTGTTATCAGCCGATTCACCGATTGAAGCAGCATCGATATTAAAATTTACCCTCCAGGAAAGTAAACAGAATGAATAAAGACCTTGAAAGACTTATCAGCCTTCACGACCTTGATGTCATGATATCAGATCTTCAGAACAAAGATATCCAGAAACAGGAGAAAAAACTCGGATTGTCACCAGCAGCCGCGGTAGAGGAACTAAAAAAAATGCGGGGTGAACTTGCTTTACTGATTGCACGGAGAAGCCGTGACATGTACGATCAACTTGCCAGTCATTACGGCAACGCTGTAGTTCCCGTTATTCATGAACGATGCAGTGGATGCTTCACCCAGTTACCCACTGCTTTTGTTGCTTCTCCTGATCGAAACAAACAGGTTGAAACATGTCCTGCCTGTGGCAGGTTCATCTACTGGTGTGACTGACCAGAATAAACATCTGGATGGAGAAAAAATATGAACCTTTCCGATATCAGGGAAGCACTTACATACGATGATATTCTGATTCTACCCGGTCGATCCGGTATACTTCCTTCCGAAGTTGATCTGACAACAAAATTGACTCGTGATATAACATTGAATATTCCCATTCTCAGCGCTGCAATGGATACAGTAACCGAAGCCGATATGGCCATTGCTCTTGCGCAGGAGGGTGGCATAGGCGTTATTCACAAGAACCTGTCACCGCTCAGGCAGGCAGAGCATGTCAGGCGAGTGAAGAGAGCAGAAAGCGGTATTATCGTAGATCCGGTAACACTAGATATAAACTCGGTTATTGGTGATGCTCTCGAACTCTCACATCTGCACGGAGTATCAGGTTTCCCGATTATGGACGGTGACAGACTTGCGGGAATGCTGACCAATCGTGATTACCAGTTTGAGTCGGATTCTTCCACTCCTGTAAGCAGACTGATGACAAAGGTGGAAGAATTGATAACCGCTCCTCCCGATACAAATCTGGAGGAAGCTCTTGATCTACTGAGAAAACACAGGCTTGAGAAACTGCCTCTGGTGGATGATGAATTACATCTTATGGGCCTTATTACAGTTAGAGATATTCACAATACTATCGCTTTTCCGAATGCGTGCAAGGATTCTTCTGGTCGCCTCAGAGTGGGTGCGGCCATAGGTGTGGGGCTGGATGCAGTCAAACGAGCAGAAGTTTTGGTTGAAGCAGGTGTTGACTGTCTGTTTATCGATACAGCCCATGGTCATTCAACCCGCGTAGTTGATTCGGTTTCATTGCTTCGAAAGGAATTCCCGACAGTCTCAATTGTTGCAGGTAATGTTGTTACTCCTGACGCAACAAAAGATCTCCTTGAAGTGGGAGCGGATGGGGTTAAGGTCGGTGTTGGTCCCGGATCGATATGCACAACCAGAGTTATTGCCGGTGTGGGATGTCCACAGGCATCCGCTGTTTCTGAATGTGCTTCAGCTGCTGCGGAATATGATGCACCTGTTATCGCTGATGGAGGTATAAAGTATTCCGGAGATATTGTTAAGGCTCTTGCTGTAGGAGCATCGTCCGTGATGATTGGAAGCCTTCTTGCCGGAATTTCGGAAAGCCCCGGTGAAACAACTATCTATAAGGGCAGGAAGTTCAAAATCTATCGCGGTATGGGTTCCCTGGGAGCTATGAAAGACGGAAGTGCAGACAGGTATTTTCAGAACGAAATACCTAGCAAGAAGTTTGTTCCCGAAGGAATTGAAGGAATGGTTCCTTTCAAAGGTCCCCTGATCGACTATCTGAACCAGCTCACCGGTGGTCGGAGACAGGGTATGGGTTATATAGGATGTTCCACAGTGGCTGCGCTTCCCTGCAAAGCGCG
>JAUWJE010000126.1 GCA_030607835.1 Candidatus Fermentibacterota bacterium
TGAATCACTTGCGGTTGTGCTGCACAGATCCGCTTCCAGAGGAGTTGCATCAGCCCGCGAGAGGCTTGCGACCAATGCGGGTATCCTCGCGAGGGGTGCCAGCATGATATTAAGAACCCAGCTTCATGAGATGCAAACACTTGAGAACTGGCTCCTGAAACATGTTCAGAATAAGCTCTCTTATGCGTCAGGAAGACTTAACAGAACTGGATTGTCCCTTGAAAAAGCAATTATCGCAGGTTTGTCAGATCGAAGAGAAAGAGAGCTCCATTCCCTGTCAGAACGACTGATCTTCTCCGTTTCCGGAAAACTGAATACCTGCTCCATGCAGCTGGACAGTCTTGATGCGGTAATAACAGGGAATAACCCGGAAAGACTGTACAGAAGAGGATGGAGCACTGTAAGAGACAAAAATGGAACTCTGATCAAAACTGTCAAAAACGTTAAAATACATGATGAGATTGAGATATCATTCAGGGACGGATCCATAAGTGCCGAGGCAAAGAGGATTATCCCGGAGAGGACTCACAATGACTGAGAAAAACACAGGAGATAAAACATCATACGAGGATTATCTTGAGGAACTGACAAGCCTGGTGGATGAAATTGGAAGAGATGACTGCCCTGTAGACCAGCTTGAGATAAAAGTGCGCAGAGCCGCAGATCTTATTCGAAAACTCAGGGAAAGACTAACCTCCACGGAAACTACAGTGCAGGAGGTTTTAAAGGAGCTGGAAAATGACAGAAAGGTCGATCAGGAGTGATTTAGAATCCTCTCAATGATATTGATAACTTCTGCCGGATCTGCTCCTTCAGGAGCGTAGAGAACTTCTGATCCATCCGACAGGGGTGCAAATCTTTCCCGATTATTCACTCTGAACATAGCTATCACAGGAACTGAAAGGGCTGATGCTACATGCATAGGACCGTTATCCGCCGAGATGAATGCTCGAAGCCCGGCAATTCTGTCTATCATTCCGGTAATCGTCAGTTCAGGCATTACTTCTGCATCGTAATTCCGTCCCAGATATTCAGCAGTATCCTTCTCTTCCCGGCTTCCCCAGTAAAGCTCCAGATGAATCCTGCCGGATATCATCTTGACCAGCTTCTCCATCAGATCCTGAGGGTACTTCTTTATCCCGCTTGCGCCGACATGGAGTCCGACAGCATCCCTTTTTTCTGATTGACGGCTTATGAGGAACGGCGGTGACCACGCAGGCCACCTGTCCCAGACACTTCCAAGACTGTGCAGAGCACGGCTTTCATGCCATTCAGGAAGAGGTGCTGGTACAGTATGGGTGTACCACTCATCGTTGTTTTTTCCGGTTGAAGTGCTTATTCGGCAGTTTGATCCTGACATGGCTGCGGACACGGCTCCGGACAGGGAGAATGAATGAGGATGAGCAGCATCAATTGCCACATCGTATGAAAATTTGCGCAGATCTCTTACAAGTCGTACAAATTTCCAGGGATTTCTTATCTGACCCTTCTTGTCTACTCCAATTACACTGTATCCCTGGTTTTCCAGCAATTCCGAAAACACATCACTGGCCAGAATTTCAAGATTTGCTTTGGGAAACCTTTCCTTTATGCTACGCAACAGCGGTTCGAGCAGAACAAGATTTCCCAGTCTGTTATCAGTTCTGATTACAAGTATTGAGGATGGATCTGAAGGCAGTTCAGTCTTCCTGCTCGAAGTGAGAACAGCACAAAGCAACCCGGAGAGACACTTTCTGCCCCGCCGCTCAATTTGCTTTATCAGCGCCATCAGATATCCTTCGCTCCGACTGGCTCACCGAAATGCGTCCATCCATCGGCTCGTGTAATCCTGACATCAACGAAAGTACCGGGTTCATAATCCGTTCCCTGAAGTATGACCATTCTGTTCCCGCGGGTTCTGGCTGCCTGCTGATCCGGTCTTTTTGCGTTTCCTGTAACAAGAACGCTGAGAATCCGGGTTTTCAGCTTTCCAGATTTCTCGACCGTTATTCCTCTCTGAAACTCCTGAAGGTAGTTAAGTCTCTTAAGGCGTAGCTCTTCAGGTACTACATCACACAGATCAGCTGCGGATGTGCCTGTCCGTTCGCTGTATTTGAACAGGAAAGCATTGTCATATTTTATCTCATCAAGGAGGGAAACAGTTTTCTGAAAATCCTCCTCGGACTCCCCCGGAAAACCTGTAATGATATCCGTTGTCAGTACTATTTCAGGAATCGCATTTCTGAGCATTCTAATCTTCTCAAGATACTCATCAACTGTATAGCCACGATTCATCATGTGCAGAATTCCGTCACTGCCTGACTGAACAGGAAGATGAAGATGGTTGCAGATATTGTCCTTCGAAACCATCACTTCAACTGTCTCAATGTTGAAGTCACGTGGATGACTGGTTACGAACCGTATCCAGGCGGAACCAGCAGCATCGGACGCCTGATCCAGCAGATCGGGGAAAGATGTATCCAGATCATGGTATGAATTGACATTCTGCCCAAGCAGCGTGATTTCCCTGTAACCTTTTTCGGAGAGATCTCTTATCTCTTCGATGATTGAATCAGCACTTCTACTCCGTTCCCTTCCTCTTACATAAGGAACGATGCAGTATGAACAGAAATTGTTGCATCCCCGCATTATCGTAACAAATGCTCCTGGAAATCTCTTTCTGACCGCATCAATACCGGTATAATCTCCCTCTCGGAACTCCGCAAGAGCCTGTCTTGTGGAATTATGAATCAATCCGGGTAGATCTTTGTAACAGTCCGGTCCTACAACAAGATCGAGTTTCTGGATTCTGTCCAGAAGATCCTGGCCATGCTCCTGTGCTACACAGCCACACAGCACCAGAAGCGGTCCTCCCTGCTTTCTGTCCTGCCACTTTCCACCAAGTTGACAGACTCTTCCGAGCACTCTTGTTTCGGCGTGCTCTCTAACCGCGCATGATACAAGAAGAATGATGTCAGCTAATTCGGGATTATCAACGTTTGTGAATCCGTCTGCTTCCAGTATTCCGGCAATGATCTCGGAATCATGCACATTCATCTGGCATCCGTAGACATCCATATAGTAAGTCATGCTCATTGTTAAATCGATTATCCCGGCAGGATCAGTTCCATTGCCAGAGCGGAGAATACCGGTATCCGGAAATTATCATCAAGGGGAAGATCGAAGAGCTCGGAAAGAGTGGCAACTACCGAACCGACAAGCAGTGTCATGGGAGTGAGTTTCCAGCCAAATTGCGGTGATAGCCACAGAATTGCAAGACTCGCCAGAAGACATGTATTCAGGGCGGCAAGGCTGCCGGTAAGAGTCCTGTTGCCGACAAGCTTAATCCTTCCGAAATGTTTACCCACAAGCGCTGCAGCGCTGTCACCAAGGCTGAGGAATACTAAAGCGGCAATCGCAATTTCCTGGCGAAAGATGAGGATGGTAAAAGAAGCTGAAGCGAAGACAATTGTAGCAGCCGTCATTCCTCCACTGAGTTCACTCTCCCTCAGCACTTTCCCGAAAAGACCGAGTATGAAGCTCTTAAAGGGCCTATACCTTGCCTTAAGAATGTCAAAAAGAATAAGAATGACAGAAATGACAGCAAGTGCGCTGGCAAGATATATCCTTCCATTCACCGGGTACATCCTGTAAACAAATACCGCAGTAATTGGGATAATAATGGATCCTGTATGGATGGTTTTTCTGATCAGTTCCTCAAAATATGGCATAAAGAAACTACCGGTTCCTCAGAAGCCGACTCCCAGTGACATCCTGTGAGTAGCATCAAGTTCCTGATGGCTGAGATAGGCGTAATCGAGATTCACTGGATGATTTAGAAGGCTGAACTTCAGACCAAGCCCAGCTGTCATTGATCCTTCAGAAGAACCAATTCTTAGAGCCACCAGATCTTTTATCAGGAATTCCGCCCCGATATGAGTGTCAAGACTGATTCCAGAAAAATGATACTGCGCTGAATATTCCCGACCTTCGAATCGAAAATTTCCATCAGCGGCTATAGTCGCTACCGTCGCAAACTTGGAAAGAGGCCATCTGCCAGCCATACCAAGTTTTACCGTTGGAAGAATGGTTTCAGTACTCCCCGTATTCCAGAACAATTGGGTCGCGGTGATATCCTGAAGATTCAGGCCAAGTGAAAAAGCTTCCGTTGGGTGCCATTTCGCTCCAAGATCAAGTCCTAAAGCGTAAGCACTGGAACCCATCAGGCTCCTCTGTATGATTTTGGCTGAGGCGCCAACAGAGAAATCAGATGAAATATTGCGGGACCATGTGAGATAGAGAGCCCAGTCGACTCCACTTTCGTATGTTATTCTGTTCTCATCGTAGATGAGTTCCTCGCCTACATCCCAAACCCCGTTACCCTCGGTACCATCGGGATTTGTATCCGTATCGTAATCATCATCTCCGGCGTCTCCTGGTTCACCGGTACCATCTACGCCAAATACCCCGTCAGAACCGGTATCGTGATATGAAAGGTTGAGTGTATTTGCAATATCTCCCACATCAGTCCTGAATAGACTTGCTCCAAGACCTGTAATACCGTTTGATCTTCCGTAACCCAGATAGTCATACTTTACGATCCCACCGAATCTCTCGGAGTGCATGAACTGAGCTTCCTGTCCGTCTATTCGGAATAGTCCAGCAGGATTCCAGTATCCCGCAGAGGCATCATCAGCTACAGCACAGAAAGCACCTCCCATGGCAAGACCCCTTGCTCCTGCACCAACAGATAGAAATTCACCAGCGTATTTTGCTGCCTGCAAACCGGAAAATCCAAGAAGAAGAACAGGTATCAGTATTCTGTACATGCTAACTCATCCTAATTGTCTAAAAGGTTAGATGTGTATTCAATGATAGTGGTTCTTCCATCTTCTGAGATCTTCGTGAAAAACAGGCCCAGTCCGTATGAGCCATCCGAAAGCTGTTCTTCTCTGATAACTACAGCTCTTGCAGGGATCTCATCACCATCATCCACTCGTAACAACAGATCAACTCTTGTCAACTCACCGATACTTCTGGAACTTACACAGTAAATCCCTGACGCACTGACATTCAACGCGGTTACAGGTAGCACGGGCATATCCTTTGAACTAACAGAAAGCTGACACCCTAGGCTTGTTCTGAGATAATTTCTCTTTTCAATATCAATATTCTCAGGCAAATTACATCTCCTAGATAACTGTGGGACATCTGTATTTGCTTATTAAACCCAATGCTACCCCTGAAGTTCCAATTTGTCAATATTGCTGCCTTGACTCCATCCTGAAAATACCAGAATTGTCTCAATTATTCCTCTCTGGATAATTAATAACTTTCAATATATATTGCAAGTTGAAAAATCTTACATCGAGAATGAAAGGGGACAATATATGAATTCCTTGATTGAAAAAGTTAAGGAACTGCTTACAAAACCAGCTGAATTCTTTGCTAAGGTAAAGGATGAACAGACTACCCTTAAGGAACTTATAATGGGGTATGTCATCTTCCTTGCAGCAATACCTGCCATCGGAAATTTCATCGGTTACGCAGTTATCGGAAGAAGTATCTTCGGGCACACTGTACGATACCCCATGAAGTATGCTCTTCCCCACGCCATTCTATGGTACGCAGCCAGTGTAGCGCTGGTCATCGCAGTTATATTCATCACCCAGAAGCTTTCAACTAACTTTGGCGGAAATGGAGACATCAACGTTGCCGCGCGTGCTATCGTATACTCCTATACACCTGCATGGGTGGCCGGAGTGTTCTACATTATTCCTGCGCTTTCTGTGATTGCTATGATTGCAGGATTCTACAGCCTGTATCTTCTCTGGATATCCACTGAAAAGGTTCTTGATATTCCCGAGAGCAAACGGATGACTTTCATGGTTGTGCTGGTAATAGCACTGATCCTTGTTGGTCTTCTTACCGGTGTGATTGCCAATCTGGCGATGCCGAGTATTCCGGGACTTTAGAAAAAAGATATCCGGTAAGACGAAGGATGGACTTTTTGCAACTGAGATGAGCAACTGTTATTTCTCAAACTGATTCAGTTTGATATTTTACAGAAGCTTTCAATTCCAAACAGGAGGTGACTATGAACTATCTTGATGGTATTTGGCTTGCAGTACTTGGCGTACTGGCTGCGCCAA
>JAUWJE010000063.1 GCA_030607835.1 Candidatus Fermentibacterota bacterium
GCTTGCGAAAGACCGCAATGAAAATGCGCTGAAGGCATTCGAGGAATTTGGTGAATGGGTGGGCATCGGTCTTGCGAGCCTTTCCCACTGCCTCAGTCCTTCGGGGATATTTCTTGCGGGAGGTCTTGTGAAAGCATTCAGTTTCTTTATTGAACATGCCAGGCGTGAGTTCACCCGAAGATGTCCGTATGAATGGAACGTAAATGCACTGTCTTCCTGCTCCGACGCAGGAGCAGAAGGTGCCGCAATAATGGGAAGAGCTTTATCTCAATGATTAGTTTTCTCGTTCTAATGCTTCTTATCTCCTCTGACACAAGTGGAATTGAGAGCAACAGTACAGACTCCACGATAACACTCGCCAGGCTTGAAACAATCGTATATTCAACTGATTCCCTTGTATTCTATCCGGATACGGGGGATCTTCTCATGATCGGTTCCACAACGCTTGACTACAGAGATATGACGCTTCAATCCGATACGGTAATGTACTTTGCCGAAAAGGAACTCGTAGAAGCAAACGGTGCTACAGAGCTTTTCGACAGGGGTGAGTCTGTTAGAGGTGACGGTCTGATCTACAGCCTTCCATCCAGGAAAGGACGGATTACAAGCGCTGATTCACAGTATGAGTTCGGTTTCTATCATGGTGAATCTATCACCAGAGTCGGCCCAAATGAATTCAACATTATAAATGCAAGGTTCACTACCTGTAATGAGGATTCGAGTCACTTTTTCTTCTACTGCCCAGTGATGAAGGTTTTCCCGGATGACAAGGCCGTTGCCAGACCGGTTTATCTTTATGTGGAGGATACTCCAATTCTATATTTCCCGTACTGGGTCTTCCCTATCAGGCGTGGAAGGCATTCCGGTTTCACAACTCCGAAATTCGGTCAAACAACCAGAGACGGAAGATTCCTGAGAGAACTGGGGTATTATTTCGCTTTTTCGGACTACGCTGATCTGTGGATACACGGAGATATCATGGAGAAAACACGGTTTGTGATCGCTGCTGATGAACGACACAGAATCAGATATCTCTGTTACGGAAATCTCAAAACCGAATGGAGAAGGGAATTCCAAACCAGGAGGGATAGATGGATGGTGTTCGGGCAGCACCTTCATGATTTCCCGGACGGAACTTCAGTTCGTCTCCAGGGGGAATTTCTCAGCGACAAGTCCTATCTGGAAGAGACTCAGCAATCTCCAGAAGATAGAATGACCGGAGAGTTGCGCTCCTGGATCAGTGTAAACAGATACTTCGGCAGACTGAGCTTCCAGGCGGTTCTTGACAGAACAAGTTATCTTCATCTTGATCCTGATTCAATCCCCAATGAAGTGGAATCAGTACAGGAACTTCCTGACATTCGCTTTTCCCTTCCCTCCGCTCCCCTTTTCAAAACTCCAACCGATCCTCTACTGGTGCGACCCTGGCATTCCATTTACTGGAATCTAAGCGGGCATTATCTCTCCCGCGATGAAAGACTGGAAGATTCCAGAGCTACAAATTCAGCTATGAGAATCCGATCCGTACTCACAGGCTCAAGCAGATTGTGGGGATGGCTTTCTTTTGCTCCCTCTATGAATGCGACAGGGACAGTATATGACAGAGACAGACAGGATAATAATCTGCCATGGTGGCTTCATACCTCAACCACTTTATCCCTGTCAACAGATATCTATGGTATTTTCAGCACGGATATCTTTGGAATTGAAGCTTTCAGGCATACAATTACTCCAGGCGTATCCATGCATTGGGCACCTGACAGATTCATCAATAATGATGGAGTTGTTGAAGCTGATTCTGCCGGAAATGAGTATTACATATTCTCCGATTTCGGACTTCCTTCCGGAAGAAGGACAGTCTCCTTCAATCTCCAGAACAGGCTTGAAGGAAAGCGTCGGGAGAATAACAGAATATCCCGATTTGAGATCGCGTCACTCACATTCTCCACTTCCGTGGATCTTGACGACAGAGAGACACCCTTCTCTCCTTTGATGGCATCTCTTGACCTCTCACCATTATCAAATTTGAGTGTAAGGGGAAACGGAAGCTGGGCTTTCTATGAGAACGAGCTTACAAACATATCATTATCCTCAAGTTTGCGGCTTTCGGGATATGACCGCACTCTTCTTCCTGATTCCGGAAGCACTGAGAGGGGTCTGCCCTTGAGGCTGACCCTGTCACATTATTACCGGTACGGGCTTCATGGAGAAGATGATATCAGCAAGCTTCGTGTCTCCGCAGCACTGGACCTGACTCCCGGCTGGTCGCTGGAATACAGCGCGTACTACGACATGTCAGGAGAGGGCTTCATAAATCAGAGTTATACCTTAAGAAGAAACCTTCATTGCTGGGAAGCTGTCTTTGTCAGGCATATCTCAGATGTGGACAGTGGATTCTATTTCCGAATCAACATAATCGACGTACCTGACATCAAAATTGAACAGCATGTAAGTAATTTCTGATTTATACATAATTGCGCATATAATTCATTGATTTATGTGCATTATAAATATCATTTACCTGTCGTAGCGTTTAGCGATCACCTATATAGCTTCATATTTGCTCTGATTAAAAATATTTTCAGGGGTTGACAATGAGTTTTCCGCCTTCTAGCTTTGTGTAACAGCAATTGAGAGGGGGTGAACAAGTGACTAAAAAGGATCTTGTCGCACAAGTTGCCGATAATGCAAGTATAACCAAGAAACAAGCTGGTGTTGCCGTAGATGCAATTCTTGATGGAATCAAGGATGCTCTTGGTAACGGCCAGAAGGTTAGCCTCGTCGGTTTCGGAACTTTTTCCGTGAAACATCGTGAGCAAAGAACGGGTGTAAATCCGGCAAACGGTCAAAAGATGACATATCCTGCAAAAGATGTACCGCATTTCAAAGCAGGAAAAGGTTTGAAGGACGCTGTCTATTAAAGAATTCAGCCTTCTATCGGGGGACGGAAATTGTATTCCGTCCCCTATTTCCCAACTCTCGAAAATATTATGCCACTTGATATTTTAGTAATTATCACATCGTGCAATAGTTCCTCACCTCTGACTGATACTATCGAATCACTTCTTAGTCTGAATTCTGATGAGATACCAAAGAAAATTTATTACTGTGGATAACACATCCTCCGACGGATCTGCTGACATCGAGGATAACAGAGGGGCGGAAATGAGCAATCCTTCCACATGTTACGGTTTTGGAAGTAGGTTATCAAAGACTAATTTGCGCACGACTGGAGGGCAGCGCTGAAAATGAAACCTGAAATATCCCTTCAAATTCCTGTAAAGGATGGCGGTGATGACTTTCGCGAATGTCTTAATAGCCTCCGAAAACAGAATACAGGAGGGATCCCCTGGGAACTGATAATAATCGATGATGGCAGCAGGATTCCTGTTGAGGATGATTTTGACCTGATCTTTCCTGATACAGTTAGGGTCGAGATAGTCCACAGAAAAAGCAGCGGTAACAGACCGGAGGCAAGAAACGCCGGCTGGCAGGTAGCTACCGCACCTTTATCGTTTCTTTCGGATGGTGATATACGGTTTCCAGAGGATATCATACTTAAGCACGTGGAAATGCATCGTCAGGGCTGTGGAAATGTGATAATGGGAGCCAGGGTGAACAGCTGGATGCAGGATGCTTCTCCATGGCAGCGCTGGTTCGATACAAGAGGTATGGGTAGCAGGGCTGCCGGCTTCTTTCCCGCGAAATATTTCGTAACAGGTAATATAAGCCTGAAGACATCGCTTCTGAGAGATAATGGCGGCTTCGATCCGGTGATCGATCACTACGGAGGAGAGGATACAGAATTCGGATTCAGGCTGGCCAGGAAGGGAGTATCTCTGTACTGGGACCCCGAACTGAAAGTGTATCATCTTGATAGAGTCACTGTCCGTGAACACTCAAGAAAAATGGTCGAGTACGGTGGTTCCGGTTTGAAGTATACTTTGGACAGGATGCCAGAGGCTGAAGGCCTCCTTGGGAGCAACTGGATTAAACCGGTTTTCTCAAAACCTGTAAATCCTACAACATTATCGGTTAGACTGCTGGTTAAACTTGTCCTGCTTCCTCCTCTATATAGATGTGTGCTGAAGTGGATGGAAAAGTTCGGGAAGCCCTCTTTTCTGTTTACCTACCTCTCAGTCGGCGGATGTTTACTGGGATTGTCAGGCAGGAATTTTGAAAATGAATGATTTGCCTGGTTGCAAGGACATCTCTACCGGCATACCGTTATAATTCACTGAATTTAAAAGAGATGGGAATGAGGATTAAACTTTGTTTGTGACTTTTCTGGATCCTCCTGTTGAAAAGGGTCAACGAATACCGGAACGTGTATTCGGATGCACATATGGTCTTTACCCCATTCCGAATATTTTCCTTCTCTATTCAGCCGCAGTTCTTGAAGAGAAAGGCCACCAGGTCAGATATATCAACGGACCGGGCAGAGGATGGAATACTGAAAACCTTTCGATATTTCTTCAGGAAGACAGATCCGATGTCTACGTTTTGTATTCTGTCTATCTTTCACAGGAAATTGACAGAGCAACCTGTGCAAAGATATTCGAACTTCGCCCTGAAGCTTATGTGATATTTATTGGACCAGCTCCAACATACTATCCAGAAGATTACCTTATTGCGGACAAATCATTTGTCATTCGCGGAGAACCGGAAATAACCCTTCCTCTTCTGATTGAGAATATCACCGATCCGGCTGGAATCAACGGTATCAGCTACCTCGATAATGATCGAATAGTTCATAATCCTTCATCACAGCCTGAAATGGATCTTGATAAATTACCATATCCCGCCAGACACCTGCTGGATGAAAAGATCTATTTCAACCCGAAATTCCGTAATTTTAATGAAGGACATTTCACAGCACTTCTAAGCAGCAGAGGGTGCCCCTACAGGTGTGTTTACTGTGTTCCAAATTCCTTAAGTTTTGCGAGAGAGATTGAATACAGGAAAACGCAGGAAAAAAAGCCACCTTACAGGGCCAGGAGTGCTGAAAGTGTTGTTGATGAATTCAAATTACTTGAAAAGCAGGGATACAGACAGGTTTCGATAATTGACGATGAGTTTGCGATTTCAAAAGAACGTGCGCACGCGATATGTGACGGTCTGGAAGGCTTGGGGATTTCATGGGGATGTCTTTCCCGTGCTGATAGTCTTGATGAGGAACTTATCAGGCACATGGCTGCTGTAGGATGCAATTATGTCGATATAGGTGTTGAATCGTTCAATCAGCTCATCCTTGATGATATAAGAAAGGACCTTGACGTTGCAACAATCGAAAAGACGATTGTTTTGCTGAAAAAAGCAGGAATAATGGCAAAGTTGAACATCCTTATTGGATCGAGCCCCCTGGAAACGAAAGATACAATCAGGGATACTGTAGAACATGCTCTCTCGCTGAAGCCCGATTCGATCATGTTCAGTATTTGTAATCCATTTCCTGGAACCGAAATGTATTCAATCGCAAAGAACCGTGGTTATTTCGTAAAAGGTGATTACTATCCTGTTGATGTCCAGAAAGAATCAACGATTTCCCTGCCCTTCATTTCCAAGACCGAGCTGGAAAAAGAAGTACGCCGTGCAAACCGCAAGTTTTTCCTTTCTTCGCGATTCATTCTCGGGAATGTTTATAGAGTGAAGTCTCCCCGAGCATTTTTCAAAGGGGTTATTGCTTTAGGAAAGAAACTGTTTTGA
Organism: Candidatus Fermentibacterota bacterium; assembly: GCA_030607835.1. Lineage (GTDB taxonomy): Bacteria > Fermentibacterota > Fermentibacteria > Fermentibacterales > JCC-6 > Aegiribacteria. The sequence continues at coordinate 5,707 of JAUWJE010000063.1, forward strand.
CTGATATTGATATTAGTGTAGTAATAGTTACCTGGAACCAGCTTGCCTTCCTGAAAGAATGCCTGATTTCTTTAAGGCAAAACGCCAGGGAGTGCCAGAGCGAAATTATCGTTGTGGATAATGGTTCCAGTGATGGTTCACGAGAGTTTCTGCAACAGCAGTCAGAACTGCGTACAATTTACAATGACACGAACGCCGGTGTGTCCAGGGCTCGTAATCAGGGAATAGAAAAGGCTACAGGACGCTATATATATATGCTTGATGATGATACGGTTGTGCATTCTGGATGTCTTGACAGATTTGTGAATTTTATGGATGCATATCCTGAGGTATGGTTATCCGGCGGTAAACAGGTTAGCGGACAAAATATCCTTATTCCAACCGCGCGGTCGTTCTACAATCCGCTCATAATTCTGGCACGCAGATCTCCCTGGGGAAAAACACTAATCGGAAAAAGACAGATCAGAAAACACCTGATGCAGGACTGGGATCATCAGGATAATCGTACCGTTGACTGGGTTTCAGGTGCAAGTTTCTGTATGCGAGCAAGTGCTGTTGAAAAAATCGGTCCTCTTGATAGTGGATACTTTTTTGGTTTCGAAGATCTGGAATGGGCTTATCGTGTATGGAATCATGGCGGTAAAGTTGCATACCTGCACGATGCAATCATTACTCATTACGTTCAGAGATCCTCCAAAAAACTTTTCTCAAGACGGGCCATGGATCATTTTGCAAGTATGATCAGATTCTATGTTAAGAATGGTTTCAGAAGACCTTCGGGTTTGCATACTCTTTCGAATCCTCTGATATTCGAATAGTATCCTATTGAGTTCCGGGAAGCCTGGGAAAGCATGAAGCAGCCAGGAACAAGAAGGACAGGTTAATTTGACGCAACGCAGAAACGCAAATGCATTTCTCCTCCCTTTAGGTGATTTCATACTTGTAATCGGAGTATTCCTGCTTGGATACTGGCTCCGGCATTATATACTTTCCGACGCGCTTCTGGATTTATTTCACATTCCCAATGATTTCAGACTGGGTCTGTGGCACTATGCGGTCTCCGGTTCTGTAATGGGATGCATAGAACTTGTAATGCTTCGAGCTTTTGGAGTTTACAGAACGAAATTCGGTGTGGCGCAGGTTGAAGAACTTGCCTGGATCCTTCAATCATCATTTATGGCCGCGATTATTACTTTCGCTTTCACTTTCGCGTCCCGACAGCTTCTGTTCTCCAGATTTGTACTTCTTTTCTCTTTTCCGGCAGCTTCCATAGCAGTCTCATTCTGGCATTATCTGTTCCATCGGCTAACTCGTCTGATTGCTCTCAGGTCCGGCAGGGGAATCAAGGTGGTTTTCTTCGGAGACAACCATGTTGCAAGGGAACTTGCAAATTATATGAGAAAAAACGTTCCTGCTCCTTACAGAATAGCGGGATTCATTTCATCTAAAACCAAAACAGTCGCAAGTGAGGACAGTCTTTCATTTAGTTTCAACTCATCCCAGGATATGTTCAAATGGATGAATTAAGAGAATATCTCCGAACTGATAATAGCAGATCCGGAACTCTCTCGAGAGGATACTGCCGCTCTCATTTATCGATCTGAACAGGAAGATATACCCTACAAGCTGGTTGCAGACGTATTTGACCTGGTCAATTACACAACCAGAGTGACTCACATCGGTGGAACGACGATGATCGAATCCGTCCCCCCTCCACTCAGCGGAACCAGTATTCTGCTAAAAAGAGTAACTGATCTTCTTCTGGCAATCCCGATAATTATTCTGTTGATCCCGTTGTTTTTTCTGATATCCATCGCGATTGTGATTGACTCCGGTTTCCCTGTGTTCTTTATTCAGACAAGGCTCGGGAAGGAACATGAAAAATTCAGGATGATCAAATTCAGATCCATGAAAGTGGGAGCGCATAAGGAGAAAGAGAACTTCGGATGCAAGGACAAAAGTGAACTTCTCTCAAAATCCAGAAATGATCCTAGAGTTACGGGGATCGGCCGCTTTATTAGAAAGTTTAGTCTCGATGAGCTTCCGCAGCTTCTCAATGTCCTGTCGGGCAGCATGAGTCTGGTAGGCCCCAGACCACATATTCCAGAGGAAGTAAAACACTATTCCGATCGACACCTTAAAAAACTGGAAGTGCTCCCAGGTATGACTGGTGTATGCCAGGTTTCGGGCAGGAACAACCTGAATTACAAGGAAATGGTCAAGCTTGATCTTTACTATGTGGACAACTGGTCAATCTGGATGGACCTGTCGATTCTCATTCTGACATTTCCTGCTATCCTTTTCAGGAAAGGCGCTTACTGACCTCTGGCAGACAATCTTGATGCACTAACTCAATCAGACTGGATGATGATTATGAAATCGGTGAATGAAAAATCGATAGATGAATACCTAGTAAAATGGCAGCCGCTTCTCAGTCTGAGCGACTGGGATATTCGACCGGTTGTCGTAGAGAAGGACTGGCGCAAATCCGGTGATGTAAAGATCGATGAGAGTAACAGAATGGCTGCCGTGATGATAAGGTCAGATCTTGATCCAGCCTATCTTGAACAGATCGTGGTTCATGAACTTCTTCACATCAAGTTATGGGGTCTCGATATGATGATCGAAGAATCTCTTAATGCCCTCTTCGGAGAAGAAGACAGTGAGGGCAAGCGGTATTTTGCCCAGGGACAGTTCATGCGGGAGCTGGAAGCCACCACTCAGGATCTGACCAGAGCGCTTCTTGAAGCTTCCGGATTCAAAGGGCAATACCTCTTCAACAGAGTGCAGAAGCAGATAGACGGAGAGATAGGAGCGGAATAGGCAGAGCCATATCATTTCGAGGATTTTAACCGCGATAGTAGCAGCATGCGCCACGGTTAGGGAACTGGAAGGTATTCCTGCATGGCCAGAAGTCTTGCTTCGAGAGACTCAAGCCAGAGCCTGCGAGTAGAAAAGACC
>JAUWJE010000051.1 GCA_030607835.1 Candidatus Fermentibacterota bacterium
CATAACGTTCAGCACCACCATGATACGGCCAGGTTCGATGAATCAGATGGAGAATTTTCATGCTTCATCTATCTTTCTGTAGAATCCACACAGTCTTCTTGCCACGTCCCTCCAGGTTTCCCTTGGTGCATTAACAGCCAATGAACGCAGTTCAGCAGTCTCCCCGGCATCTTTCAGCATGAGCAATGCCTGAATCCATTCTTCAGGATCATCCGGGCTTAGCAGCAATCCTCGATTGCCAACCGTCTCCGCCAATGCGGTCGCGTTGGTCGCAATCACCGGCGTATTGCATGCCAGCGCTTCCAGTGCTGGCAGTCCCAGTCCTTCGTATATACTTGGATAGAGCAATGCTCTTGCACCGCGGAACAGATCAAGCAGTATTCTGTCATTGATATTTCCGATCATCATGACGTTACTGTCATTTTCAATAGTTATGCCACCCCATGCACTTGATCCGACCATGACCAGGGGAAACCTGAGCCCTCTTCCTCTTGCACAGTGATAGATATCAACAAGAAACGGAATATTTTTTCTGGGTACAAGGTGTCCGACATGAAGAAGGTATTCTCCATGCTTCAGATCCAGTCTCCTCAATGTATCAGTTGAAGGTTCTCCTGGTGTGAAGATGTCATCAGCGGCTCCTCCTGCGACACATATATCACTAAGAGGAATGTCAAAGAATGAGGAGACCTGTTTTGCTGTCCATTCAGAAATGGCAACCACGCGGGAGCCATTTCGAATCATCTTTGCCTCTCTTTCCGCAAAGGCAACTGTCTCGGCTGTATGCCATTCCGGATGCACTAGGGCGGAAAGATCATATATTGTAACAACTGATCCGGTGTTCTCCGGAAACTCGGGCTGAACACCGCTGTGATGGAATATTGAACAGTTTTCAGCGATTTTCTTAAGCCTTCTGCTTCTTGATCGCTCTTCCCAATTTCTGCGGATTGGAATTCTCCTTAGAAATGGAATCTTCAGGTAGAATGGTGTTCTCAGTTCCACGCAGTCCAAAGCCGAACCGGGAACCCCGGGATGCACGGCAGGCACATCAAGTATTCTGAATTTAATTCTCTCTTCTTGAGCGATTTGTGCAAGAGCCCCGGCTACGGATAAAATGTATCTCGACACTCCTCCAATTGCGTGAGGAACAATACTCAGATCAAACAGTACTCCAGTCGTTTTTATTCCACACACTCCCTATCAAGTATCCAGATGGAATCCTCAGATGTGAATCCGGGGAAATACTGAGAGTAGAGGCTGTCATAGTATGCTTTAATATCATCTTCAAAGAGCCATCTATGGTAGAGCACCAGATCTACGCTGCTGGACATTTCAGGAAATTCCGGCACTTTTTCAAGTGTTTCAGGAAAACGTATAAGAAACGCGTATTCGCGTATATATGGTGATGCCGTCTGGAACCAGGCATATCTTCTCACGTTATCGTCGCAAGGAATCTCGAGAACGGTACGATCAGTGGATATGTCATAGCAGATACCGGGAATATCAGCCGAAACGGATGGTAATACCTGGACGGCCATTTCGGATAGAAAGAGGAAGAAAAAGAGACTCTTCATTCTTCCTTTCAGCATCGTTATGGCCAATCCTCCTCCTGTTGCAACGAGAATACCTCCAAGAATGGCAAAGCGGGAAGGTGATCTTATCCCATTGAGAACAGGGATGCTCTGAAGAAGTCGAAACGGTAGAGGAATTCCCAGGGGTCTGCCGAAAAGACGAAGCTCAGGCCCCAGACTTAAGAGAAATAGAGAGAATACAATTAACGCGAATCTCCACCGTTTTTTCTTCCACACAATGAAAATGAAAGCTATCAGCACGATAAGACCAGGAGTAACAACACCTTCAAAAGTATTCGGCATCCACGATAGCCTGTGCGGAATACCTGTAATCTCTCCCACCAGACCGAATGGGGATGGAAGGATGAATGACTGAGGTTCAGCTGACCAATAAATAGCCTCCCTCCAGTTCATTGCTGGAGATCCGGCATCTCCGGGAGCTTTGATAATGAACATTGCGATTGTTATTATCACTATGATCACAACCAGAGCAAGCATCATCGTTCTTTTCCGGTTCGCATGCATTATAAATGCTGTCGCGAACACTCCTATGGCTACAAACATCGCAAGAAAGGGACTCTCAAATGCTGCTGCAAGCATAGCAACAGCAAATCCGGCGTAATATCTCCAGTTTCTTTTCGAAAGATATTCCTTGCAAAGCCAGAGAGCCGCGACCAGAGCCCAGCAATTCGCAAGCTGATAATGCTGCAGCAAATGAGCTGTTCTGGAAGGCAACCATGCAAGTGCGAGAGCGGTAAATAGCGCTCCGTATCTATCAGCGCCCCATGATCTTGCCAGATACCAGCCGAAAAGAGCCGTTAGAAGGGTACCAAACATCAATGACAGGTTGTACGAAAGAGCAGGATCACTGCTGCTTATCCCCAGAAGAGCAAAAACATAAGTGTCAAACCATCCGATGTGATGGAATACAAGAGAAACTCCATCAGGAGGATAGATCAGTCTGCAATAACGCGGATCATCACCGTTATCGAGCGCATATGAAACCCACCAGAAATGCCATGCCTGATCGTAAACGTCGGAATCGCTGCGAACAGTGTGATCAGGCATTATTTCACTGATAATCCTCTTTTCAGGAGACAGAAATATCTTTCCATATGGCAGGAGAAGCAGAAATAGTGAAACAACGAGGATAGCCGGAAACACGAACCTCTGCATGGAATGGCCATCCGTACCATTATTTCCAGAGAACACAGATTACCCGTCCCTCCCCGGTTAAGCTGAGATTTTTCCCTTTTACTGATATAACACCAGGTTCCACTGGAAGCTCTCTACCGTTAACACTGCCTTTTCCACAGGCTGTAAGCTCCGCTTCACTTGAATTCAGTGGTCCTTCAAGTACAACATCTCCCGAATACCTCCATGATACTGCTTCTGTGGATATATCCATAACAAATCCAGGTGGAGTTTCAAGCCAGGCTGCTGAAAGTGAATAACTGTTACGTGCCAGCGTCATGTCTGCTGATCCTGATTCAGATGCCATTCTGATAATTCTTCTCCAGTCAGTTCTCAGTCTCTCAACAGAACCTGTTTTCTCCGAATAAGCGATAGCTTTCTCAGACATTGAATTTCTTAATTCCGGTCTTCTATGAAGGTAGCTCAGAGACCGCGAAAGACACTGAACCATACTGTCACATGGTACTCGTAATAAAGCATCGGAAGGTATGTTAAGGAACGATCCGGTGGCGGTTACAATGCATGGCACTCCTGCTCTCATTGCTTCAAGCAGACTTCCAGATGTTTCTCCGCATACTGGAAACCTCATGTCAACCGCATAGTCCAGTGTCCTTATCCAACCCTGGTATTCACCTTCCTGTAATCTCCCGCAATTGAATGCCCATTCCGGAGTATCCTCAGGATACCCCCCGCCAATAAGAAGAAGCCCCGCCCCAGGGACTTCTCTTCGAAAGAGTTCCATAGCCTCCAGAATTTTGGAAAGATTCCTTCCCGGATGGTTAGTACCAAGCATTCCTATGCAGATGTCAAATGGCTTCTCAGGTACTTTAATTTCGGGAAGTGGGCTCAGAGGATGACCTATCGAACATGTTCTTCCAGGTCGAAAAGCGTCTTCTATTACCGATAAAGCATACCTATTAAGACATACGGCGGAACTGGACGCATGAAGAACCCTTCCGATAAGAGGATACTTCTTCAGAAGGATGTCGTATTCCTTTAGTGATGATTGCTCCCCTGAAAGTTCCTTTTCAATTCTTTCAGCATTCGGTCCGTAGCAGAATCTCAGTTCCCTTCTGTACTCCTCCATCTGATTACTCTCAAGATAGCAGAATCGAAGCATATGATGCAGGACAATCTCATGAAAGATCGTCGTTCCTCCATACCTGTAGAGAGCCTGAAGAACCGGAAAACAGTGTGTGGAGTTACCGAGTTGAAATATTCTGATATCAGGAATTTCTTTCATCTCGGAAATCTGATCGATCCTGATACCGGGAATACCGGGCGGAAGGGAATCCGGGTCTCCCCCAACAGGATAAGCTACTGTCCAGTTCACGAAGGGAATGGAATGTTGGAGCACTCTCATCGCATAAGTAGCCAGCCCTGTTTCCAATGGTGGAATTGGTGTAACAAGAAGGGCATCTTTTCGCTCCTCAGACATCCCCCCTCCATATCCTCATTCTCAGTTTCAGAATCTGTGCGAACATCTCAGTAATCGCAGATACCTTTACCCAGGTGAATATTCCATTCCTGACCGTCTCAAAGGATACCTGTCCGGCTCTTCTTGGATAGTGAGAAACGGGATTCTGTACCACGGAGACCCCTTTCTTCTCCGCCAGAAGAAGTATCTCAAAATCTACTACTCCGGATGTCGATTCGGGTTTGATTACTTCAAATATGCTTTTTCTGAAAAGTTTGAAAGATGCGTCAGTGTCTTTGAATCCACCACCAAAGAGTATAGATGTCACCGCTGCATAGGAAAGCGAATAGAAAAGACGCATCCATGGGTCCTTTCTTCTGTGTCGGTAAGCGGATACAATATCCGCCTTATCCTTCAGGTCCAGTACCTTATCGAGCTCATTAAGATCGAACTGACCATCACAATCAGTATAGAATATCCAGGGCATTCGTGAATGAGCGATTCCAGTGCGTATGGCGCTTCCAAATCCAAGATTGCGACCATGCCTGACAACTCTGATTCTTGAATCTTCAAGCGAGATATTCTCTGCAATATCAGCGGTTTTATCAGTTGATCCATCATCAACCAGAATGATTTCCCATATTTCGCAAAGTCCCTCAAGCACTTCCTTTGCCGATTCAATCATGAACTGAACGTTTTCTTCTTCATTATAGGCGGGAAAGAATACGGTCAAACCTTCCGAATCCAGCTTGCGGTCTTTGATTTTACTTCCCCTTCGTCTGATTTCACTTACGAACATATAAGGTGAAAAATATGCCAATACTGCAATGAAGTCTACAGAGTTCAACGTATAATGCATGTACACAGGAAAAACATTACTCTATATATATTATTAACATATTTAATCGGAAGGAACCGTCATGACTGGAAAAGCTATGATACTGTTTGTTATCCTATCGATATTGTTTGCTGGTTCAGCGCAGGGCGTTATCCCGGAATCTATGACGGAGAAGTTCAAGGACAATTCAAATATTGAGTTCTTTATTATTAATCATCAGTCAGATTCCTGCAGTTCAGAGACCGGTGTCATCGGTACTGACGAGATCAGGACTATGCCTGTTGCCGGTATTATCGATATCGTAGAATTGCAGACAGGTATAACTGACTGTGGCAGCAGAAGGGGTGAAATATCCGCTTTCAGCGGCGGATCACAGAATGACGAGATAATCAAATCCTCCGCGCTTTCTGCTTCCTCAGAACACTCCCTCCACTTTCGTGGCGGACGCAGCGGAGAAGTGCTTTATATCGTTGATGGTGTTACTCATGTGGACCCAATTGACAATTGCTTCAGCAGCGATATTCCAGTGTCATCAATATACGAAACCACAGTTATCACAGGTGGATTTGGTGCTGAATACGGGAACGTTCAATCCGGAATTGTTGATATTGTCTCCCGCGAGGGCGGCAGTTCCTACCATGGTGGAATCAGTCTCAGCGGCAACGACTGGGAGTCCCTCGGTATGGCCAGCGACTGGCACTGGGGCGGTGTTGATCCCGCAGAGCCTGACAGTGGATGGAGATGGAGCAACGCAGGACCATTCAAAGAGGCAATACTCAATGCCGAAGCTGCAATTGGCGGGCCTGAACCGATTTCCTCTTACCTGCTTCCAGCCATCGGTGTACATATACCGGGAGAGATCAGATTCTTTGCGGCTGGTGAATTCAACGAAACGGGGGGCGGTGAAGACGGCAGGTACGGCTACGGCTTTGATGACTGGTCAACCTCATATTCAGGCAATTTGAAACTGACTTACAGACCCACACCGAGAACAAGAATCAATATTACCGGTTTCTATCTGGATAAAACAGCAGGATGGTTCGGAATTGGTGATTACTGGGCGTTGAGCAAGTTCGAAGAAATTTATATCGATAATGAATATGGATCTGAAACCTATGGAGACACTCTTGCATTGGGAAGCAACATTCTCTACGCTCTTCCGACCAGATTCAGGGAGAACTACAGTGTCGGTCTGGGAATCACACATATCTTAAGCGACGCTGCCAATATAGAGATCAGGCTGAACAGGTATCAGTCATCTTTCGAATACAGGATAAGGAATGATCCCGAAGGCACCTTCGATACCGAGTGGCTGGGAGAGGATTTTACCGAAGATGACTGGCTCGATTACTCCCCTGAACGAACCGTTGACTATGATGGTTTTTACAGGGAGGGCACCAACCGCTTCGTCTGGAACGAGAGCAGGAGTACTGTATCCACTTTCGGAATAAATATTACCGGAATACTCAATCAGGTACACAAGTTGGAGACAGGCATCGAACTAAAGCATTACAATGTCTTCCGATACAATGTGATCGCGGATTCTGCCGGAAGCGTACACCTTAACAGATATCATGCTTCACCGAACTCTGGCGCAGTCTTTCTACAGGACCGGATCTGCCTTAATAACGATATGGTTTTGAATGCAGGACTCAGACTGGACTACTTCGATCCCAATCCGGACCTTTCCTCCTCGAATCAGCTCGATCCAACAGAGAATCCGGACGCAACCGTAAAATACTACCTTAGTCCCCGTCTGGGATTCACATATCCTGTAGGTGAGAGACATTTAATCTATTTCTCTTACGGGCAGTATTCCCAGATGCCTGAGTTCAGCCGGATATTCAGTGGAGCGGACTACAGTTTTTCGGAAGATATCCCCGTTGTCGGTTATCTCGATCTCTCACCCGAGAAGACCGTTAGTTACGAAGCTGGATTGAAGTATCAGTTGAACGAAGTCTCGATGATTGACATCTGCGGCTATATCAAGAATATAAGTGCTCTCACCGGCACACGGAGGGTTCAATCCGGACCAACTGAGTTCTATGATCTGTATATCAATAATGGTTATGGCACTATCAGAGGATCCGAAATAACTTATTCCCTTCGTCCTAGAGGTTTCTTCAAGGGAAACCTCAGCTATTCATACTCCGTTGCAAGGGGCAGGAATTCAATCGCATTGCAGAATTACCTTTACAGCATATACGGCTGGAACCCTCCTATTGAGGAACATTACCTTGACTGGGATCAGAGGCATACGATCAATGCCGAACTGGACTTCCGGATTCCCCGAGGAGAAGGCCCCAGAATCGGTAATACATCTTTCCTTGAGGGTTTCGGAATTCATCTCACATGGGAATACGGCAGCGGGTTCCCTTACACTGCGAGCAATCAGGGCTCACCGACACCGTTAATAAACACGAGAAGATATCCTGCAACGATGATGACCAGACTCAAGGTCAATAAGAATTTCTGGCTCGGATCATTAACTCTTGATGCATGGCTTCAAGTGTACAACCTGTTCAACAGAAAGAACATAGATCTTATCATGGATGTTGCTTGGTATGAGGCTGTACCGGAAGGCGATTATTCATCTGATCCCGATCCGATAGGTCCGCTTAACAACTATTACTCGTTTAGCATGCCGCGCATGGTGCAGTTCGGTATAGGAATCGAGTGGTGAGTATTCCCTGAATCAGGCTATAGAACTGAATTGCTGCTGAGCTTCCCTCCCGCAGAGAATAACGCAGCCGCCTGCATCAACAACCCACTGAAGTGTAAATCGAATTCCTGATGTTTCACTGTTGGATTGATTGATAACCCAGTTCCCGTTTTTTCCGGCGTAATCAGCGGGGACTGATTCTTTAGGAAACACGAGTATTGAAAACCTGTTTCCCTTTGTGCCGAAAACACTTATAGCGTTAACATCTGCTGAGTTATTGGATGAGAGTTCCCAGGTTTCGTTTCCTGAAGCAAATTGTTTCATTAGTGACCTCCGTTTCACAACGAAGGTACTATAGTAATGTTTCTGTTAGATGTAAACACCTGTTCACTATTTAATTTATTCTGTCGCGCAGTTCATACAGTATCTCCAGGGCGCGAAGCGGGGTCAGGGAATCTGGATCTATCTTCTTCAGTTCTTCTATAAGCGGATCTTCCGCCTCCGGCTCATTCAGTTGAAGTTCCATCTGATCCTCTGAAAATCCACCGGGCATGAGGTGACGTCCTGCTTCCAGATCCGAAAGGACCTTCCGCGCTCTTCTGACTACTTTTGAAGGCACTCCCGCCATTGATGCTACATGTATACCGTAAGATTCATCGGTGCTGCCCTCCTCTAAATTGTAGAGAAACACTACTTTCCCACCGTTATCTATTACTTTTACATTTACATTGGCCACGTCAGGGAGAAAATTGGCGAGAACCGTCAGCTCATGGTAGTGTGTGGCAAAGAGAACCATCGGCCTGTGAGTACCGCTGTCATGCAGATACTCGATCATCGACCAGGCAAGCGAAAGACCATCGTAAGTGCTTGTGCCTCTTCCGATTTCATCGAGTATAGCCAGACTGTCAGGCGTGCTTGAATTAAGAAGAGCAGCAGCTTCTGCCATTTCCACAAGGAAAGTTGACTGTCCTCTCGTAATTCTATCAACGGAGCCGATTCTTGTGAATATTCTATCGATAGGAGAGAACGCCATCGATTCTGCCGGAACGAAGGATCCGGCTTGAGCAAGTACGATGAGCAGAGCAATCTGCCTCAGATAAGTCGACTTCCCCGCCATATTCGGACCTGTTACGAGCAGAATCCGTCTTGTCTGGTCAAGTTCAAGGCTGTTCGGAACACATTCACCCTGAGGAAGAAGCACATCAAGAACCGGATGCCTGCCTTTACTGATTGAAATCCCGGGTGATTTCAGCAGTTCCGGTCTGACATATCCTCTTTTGGAAGCAAGTACACTGAGCGATGAAAGGACATCAATCTGAGCAAGCATTCTGCCGGCATTTCTGATTCCATCTAATCTCTTCGCTACTTTTTCCCTCAGATCAAAGAACAATGCGCTCTCGAGTTTTTCAATCAAATCAACAGCTCTGAAGATTCTTGATTCAACCTCTTTCAGATCAGGAGTTATGAAACGTTCAGCGTTTACAAGAGTCTGTTTCCTAATGTAATGCTCGGGCACCTTTGAAAGATGGCTGTTCGAAACCTCAATGTAGTATCCGAAAACTTTGTTGCACCCAATGGACAGATTCGGTATACCCGTAGATTCCTTTTCCTTCTCGATCCTTGATTTTATCCAATTGTGACCGCCGGAATGGATATCTCTGTATTCATCAAGCTCCTCAGCCACTCCTTCACGAATGACTCCTCAATCCGACAGTCTTGCAGGATGATTTTTCGAAAGAATTTATTCAATTA